>JANNEH010000119.1:0-47516 GCA_031378405.1 Synechococcales cyanobacterium OTE_75_metabat_409 | reverse complement strand
GTGTTTAATAGCAATAGCCCAGAAGTAGTAAACAACGAAGGGATTTTGCTCTCCACCCTAAAACCTCAAGGCCGAGCCAATAAAAATCTACATTTAAACTACACTTTCACTGGTCGCTTTGATATTTTCACCCATCATATTTCTCGCCCCACCCTAGATCCAGCCGAGGCCAAGCGCCAGATGAATCTGGGGATTATAGTTTATAATCCTGGTAACAAAGCAGTTCAACTAGAAGTGCTGCAATCTTTAAGCTACAACACCAAAGATGATGCCCCTTTTCGGGAATTACCTGCCTATGCTGACAATTCTACTGGGGAAATATATTCTGGTCCTGGTTCCCGTTTAGCTACTGATATTCTGCGCGGAGTCAGCGATCCACCGAATGCAATCACCATTGCCCCTGGCCAGATGCAGGTAATTTTCAATCGTCCAATTCCCACCGGCAGTGCTCGATCGGGCTTAATGCGTTTACGCACTAGCGGTGGAGTACAGGTGGCCAGTGTCGCCTTATTGGATAAAGTAGAAATTCCCGTAGTTATCCCAGAAATCCTTGGCCCGTTAGATTTACCTAGCCCCCCACCCACACCGATCTTTCGATCGCCTCAAGAAGCAGATTGGTTAGCAGCAGTAAATAATTTGCCCTTGGCCAGTCCTCGGGATGAACCACCCAGCCCCCGTGGTCGCTTTGGAGCCTTGGTCTATGGTCGGGTAGCTGGGGTTTCTTTAGGTACTCGCTGGGAATCAGCAGTGACCGATCGACCGGGTGCCACGGCTCTGACAATTCCCGATCGAGACCGGGCGGTTTCTTATCTTCTGAATAGTGTCGAAGGTGGCACATTAGGTACCGGACAGATTCAGACTGCTCTATTGGCAGTGCGCTATCCAGATACGGCCTTAGAAGCCCACGGTAACTATACTACTTATTATCGTCTGACGTTACCATTAACTAATAAAACTGGTGCTGAGCAAGCAGTAGTGATCAAAATGCAAACCCCGCTCAAAGATGATTTGACTGCGGATACGCTGCGTTTTAATGCCACCCCTAGTAATCAGGTGGCTTTTCGCGGAACGGTGCGGATTTCCTATCCTCAAAATGACAATAACGAAGTAGTAGTAAAGCAAATTCATGTAGTACAGCGCAAAGGCGAACAAGGTCAACCCCTAGTGACCATCAAAATTCCGGCAGGTGAGCAAAAGTTAATAGAAATAGATCTGGTCTATCCACCAGATGCCACTCCCCCACAGGTTTTCACGATCGAATCCACCGATCCAGCTACGGCTCCTGTGCCACCCGCCGAACGACAGTTACCGCTAATTCCCATCACTATTCCATAACTATAAAGATAGTGAACCGAGAGAAATAGTGAACTGAGAGAAATAGTGGGCTGAGCGGAGTCGAAGCTCACTATTTCTCGGGTAGCTTATATTGACCGACTATTTTCTTGGCAAACTCTGGGACATGAGCGGCTAGTTTCTCGGGATAATGGCGTTTAACATATAGGTAATTGCGAGTGAAGTGGGAATCGATCGAGAACCGGGCATATTCTAAACCCTTGGGGCCAATTTTTTGGATGGCAATTCCCAGAATTTTGGCGAGCCACATCGGCAGAGTCAAAGCTTTATCGTAAGCACCAATACTTTGTTGCACGGCTTCTTGGCGCTGGCCTTGGGAGCTAACCGGCTGAGTTTCTAATAGATCTTGCACCAAGTCCAGCATTTCTTGGCCAGTATCATTTCTGACTACAATCCACTGCCAACCAAAGGGCGCACCCATATAGCCCACTACTAAGTCGGCTAAAGAGTTGACGTAATCGAAGCAGCTTAGGCAAGAGGGGGCAAATACATCTTTGAGTTCTTTGGTATTGAGTCCAAAGAAAGGTACTAATTCAATAGAACCATCTTCGTGTTTAAAATGCACATTGAAATCTTGCATAAATTCGTAGTAGACCACCGTGGAGGGCGATCGACTAGTGGTATCCAAAAATTTCTGCAAGCCAGCCCGACTCACATTGTCGGTGCAAGGAGTGCCCAACACATAGAGCTTTTCGATGCCCAGTTCTTTTTCTACAGCTCGCAGGGCTTGGATTTGACAGCCCACACCAATAACCAGCAGCTTTTTCATCCCAGATTGGGCGACTTGCTCTAGCACCGACAAGTTAGGTGAGAGGGTGGGTTTGTTTACCCTCGCAGCCAAGATTTCTGCCCGGTTGCGGGCAATGATCGGCTGGGGTTTAAATCGATCGTCCGGGCTATTCTGGACACAGACCACGCCTTCGACTAAACCGCGCTCTAACATCTCAATGGCGATCGTGCTGACAATGCCTGTCCATTGGGCACCAGGAATCGGCTCAATTTTGCGGGCGGCCATCATGTCATTATGCACCCCAAAGTACAGGTCATCTTCTTTCTCTAAATCCCGGCTGCGCCCGTGGGTTTGGGTTTCCAATGCGGGGATTTGCTGGTTCAAAAAGGCGCAGGCTTCTTTGACGTAGTGAATATAATAAGTGTCGCAAAGTCCGCATTCGCTGCAAAGTTCCAGGGCAGGGCGGCGGCTGGTGGCTTTGAGTCCTTTAGATTTGAGATGCTTGGGAGAATTGGTCGCGGTCATGAGCTGTTTTGGTTTCGCCAGGTTTGCTAATTCTACCAGGAAAACTAAAGTCCTTGACCCTCTATACCTAAGCCGAAATTTTCTGGAAGGTCGATCGACTAGACGATTTTTATTGTGGGATTACTTTTGATATCGTCAATTAGGTACTGGAAAAAAAACTGCTGGCGAAACATGAAAGAACTCAGCCAGTTTCTGAATATGTTCAACGGTGAGCTGACGATGACCATTGAGTATCGCAGAAACAATGGATTCTGTCTTAAATATTGGGATAAGTTCTTTTTGTTTCAATCCCCACTCTTCAATTAGTACATTCAGTAAATCTACTCCGTGAATGTCAGGAATTTTGACATTTTTTTCTTCGTATTCATAAATAATCATCCCCAGCAAGTTTAGATATTCTTTCTGGTCAGTACTTAATCGTTTAGCATCTAATAGGGCATCTACAACTTTCTGAATTGCTATAAACTCTTGCTCCGACCTGATTGGACGTGGTGGAAACTCATTTAGTAAGTCCACATATTTTTTGTGCTCTGTAATTAACATGCAGATTATTCTCCTTTAAAAGTTGTTGCTTTTACTCATACCATTCATCATTTTTCCAATCATCTTTGTCATATTCAGCATGTGTCAAAATATGACGAATAAATACTATTTGGCACTCATAGTCAATGTAGACAATTAACCGGTATTTATTTCCACCAATATTAAAGACAGTGAAGTTTTTCACTAGATCAGCAGCAGGGAAAGTCTTCCTCAGCTCCACTAGGTTCTGCCAAGTGGCATCTTGGGTCGTTTTATACCAAGTGAGCAAGCTTCTTTCTGCATTGGTGTGTTCGCTATAGAAATCGGTTAAGCGGGTTTTAGTGATAATCCGCATGGGGTGATAGATATTCTTTTGCAAATATCTTAGCAAATTGCGAACTTAATGGCAAGGTTTGACTAAAAAACTTGCAGCTTTCAGTTTTAGACTTACGGCCGCCCTGAGTCCGTTGGTTAATCACCGATCGCTCCAAAGTATCCACAGCCGCCATAACTGTTAGAATTTAGGGTGCCCATGGGGGTCGAAGTGTCAACCTGAAAATCCGGAAAAATCAACGCCTTCTGCTCCGGCTCCAAGACATCTCTGGTGTTGCTGGCCAGTCGATCGAGCTTAGCGGCAAATACCATCAGCCAAAACATGTTGATCGTCTAGGTCAGGGAGTTGTAAAGAAGAAATCAGCCATTCGTAGTCTGCAACGAGACGATCACGGACTTTGGAATTCATTAGCCCTTTGGTTCTCTTCAGTTGTTCTCTGGCAAGATCCTGACGATTTTTAAGGACGTTGCGAATCCACTCTTCATGAATTTGATCAGTCCATAAGTCGGGGCTGAAAACGGGGAAGAAGCAAGTTGGCGGAGTTGGTTCTGAGCTTTTGGCTTGTTTCTTATTACTGCGGCTCAACAGATAGCTCCTGTTTAAGTTCTTCTAGGGTTTGGGGAATGGCTGCTGCTGACTTTGCCCATTCCATCGATCGAAATAAGCGTTTGGCATTGGCGGGGCTGCGGAGTAGATAAACAGATTCCAGTAAGCTAGATAGCTCATCAGCGGCAATAAGTGCCACGTCTGGTTGATTGCGGCGAGTTACGATGATAATTTGTTGATCGTGCCCGACCCCGATCGAGAACTTCGGATAGGTGGGCGCGGACATGAGAGTAGGTGATCTCTGAGGCAGACATAAGAAAATGATAATATTGTACATATTAATTAATGCTGGCGATCGAGATGCAAGCCAAAACTAAACATTAAAGAAGTCACTCTACTCGACGGCCTAAGGTGTATTAGAACCCCATCTAGAGGGTGGCAAGTAAAAAATTGATTTTCCTAGTCTTGGGAAAATCAATTTTTTGTTTGTATCAAGCTGTATCGAATATTTCAGAGGAATAACCAAGTGAAAAATTTTTTAAAAATGACTGTTGCCACTGTTATTTTAATGTCTTCTGCTCAGGCAGCCTTAGCCGGACAACATCTAGAAACAGCCTGTGGATCCAAAGGCCAGCTTTGCGATAATGGTGTTCAGTTTTCTTTTGACGTGCATCCCTCTGCTGATGGATCTCCCTTTGTACTCCATTTACAGGCTCCACGCACCCACTGTTCTGAAGTGAGATATATTATCAATTCAGGCTCGGGTCAAAAATCTGTGACTCGATTTTTACAACCGGGTCAAACTGGCTCCGTGAATCTCGGTGTTTTGGCCACTGGTACCCAGGCTATCGACATCAAGGCTGAAGGCAAGGTTGGAGGCTGTAATGTTGGTATCCTCGAATCTTGGGGTGTCAACGCCTTTGAAACTACCCGGTAATATGAATACCAATACGGTTCGCTTAAGAAAAAATGCAAGATTTTTCAACAAGAGAATGCAGAGTTCAGCATATAATTTGGAGTCCTGAAGGTCTTAAGCGAACCGTATTGATATGAATACTGCTTATTAAATCAAACAGAATTTTTAACCTATGAAGAATATTAAAAAACATCATTGCTTCACCATTTCAAATCTACAAAAATTTAATTAATGGTGACATATATTGGGAGATTCCGCGTGAACGTGCTGACGACAATAAACGGGAAGCTGGCCAAAGGATAGAAGTCAGTGATTCACCTTTTCGACGACAGGAATTTATTTACACAGGTAATGCGAATAGTGTTATTGAAATAGATGCGTCATTAAGTGATCGTGACTCTGGTAGTTCTGATGATATAGTATTCGCAGTTAACAGCTTTGACGGATTTCCAAGAATTAGATTATCGCAAGCTGCGGGCGCAACATTTGAAATTCCCGGAGGACCGAGGACATCAGGAAATGAAAGAGCTCAACTATTCATACGCATCACTCAAATTTAGTTCCCCCAGTGAAAGCTGATGATTCAATTAGGGGCAACCTGGCGTAGCCAATCACATCAATCAATTAACTTGTTGATGATTAGTTTATCTTAATTTTGATATATTTACTAAGTTTATTGCCTCGGAAAACGTCGGCTGGCCATCCAGTGGATATGAAGGTGTGGCGGAGATACTTTTGCTCATTGAGATAATCAGCCACCTCACCATAAGACTTCCCCGATCGCCTGTGACGACGAATAACCTCAATAGTCACTTACTCATCCACCGAGCTTATATGTGACAGATGATCGAAATCATGAGGATGAGTATTTAAGATAAATCGCAAGATCAATCAGCCTGCAAAAGCACCACAGCGTGAGCACAAATTCCTTTTTCTTTGCCCACCGGGCCAAGCTGCTCATTAGTGGTAGCCTTAATACCTACCTGGTCTGGCTGCAAACCCAAAATCTCGGCTAATCGATCGCGCATTGCCCCAATATGAGGCTTTAGCTTCGGACGCTCTGCCACCACCACCGAATCAATATTTACAATATGCCAATGGCGATCGCGTAGCAGTCCATGTACTTGCTCTAATAACTTCAAACTATCGGCCCCCGCCCACTGTGGGTCGGTGGGCGGAAAATAATGGCCAATATCTCCGAGGCTCAAAGCTCCCAGCATGGCATCCATAATCGCGTGAGTCAGCACATCAGCATCACTGTGTCCGAGCAAACCCAACTCGTGATCTATTTTAATGCCGCCTAAAATCAATGGTCGATCGGGCACCAGGCGATGAATATCGTAGCCATTGCCAATTCTGATTTGCATGTATATCTAACTTGCCCGCTGGGCACTGTGCCCCAACATTTTAGCGAGTTCTTTGTCATCTGTCCAAAAACACTTATATAAAAAAGTGTAAAATAATACACTAAATCATTGGTTCAGAAGTTTACAATAGAAAGCTCAGGTTGTTCATTCTCGGTTACTACAGATTGGTTTATTTACATCCATACGGTAAGTCCGCTTCTTCAACTGCTTCTCCTGTAGAATCCACCCCTTTCCAGAAAAAAATTCGAGCCTTAGAACAAGACGTTCTACGCATGGGTGCGTTAGTTGAGAAATCTTGTAGGTTGTCTCATGAGGCAATGTTTGGACATAACCTAGCGGCTCTAGATAGTATTTGCGACACCGATCGAGAAATCGATAAGTTCTATCGGCGGATTGACGTAGAAAGTGCTCAGCTAATGGCGATCGCCTCTCCGGCTGCCAAAGATCTACGTATTTTAAATGCCTTTATCCAAATAGTAAGAGATCTAGAGCGAGTGGGTGATTATGCTGAAGATTTGGGTGAATTGGCGGTTAAAATGTTTCCCTATCCAGCTCATGACTGTATGCCGGAGCTGGAAAAAATGTCTAATACCTCACGCACCATGCTGGCTAAGAGCTTAGTAGCAGTATCGGAACTGAACGGAGAAGCCCGTACTCTGATCGAAAGCTTAGATGACGAAGTAGATGCCAGCTATGAGCTTATTTATGAGCAGCTAGCCAGCCAGAAAAATTTCCGTGGCAACTTAGAACCAATCATATTGTTGACGCTGAGTATTCGCTGCCTAGAGCGCATGGCCGACCATGCCAACAACGTGGCACGGCGAGTTAACTATATTGTTACTGGCCACCATCACTAGTTCGTTCTTTGGCTTTTTGTTTGGCTGATACTGGACTAGGTGAAGCTTTCTGGGGGAAATAAGCCTCCATCACCTTCAGTACCATCGGAGCCGCAACCTTACCACCACCGCCACCTAGGTGTTCGCCAAAGGCTACTACCACAATTTCGGGTTCATCGATCGGAGCATAGGCTCCAAACCACACATGGACAGCTTTGGGAGGAGCTTCGGCGGTACCACTTTTCCCAGCAGCGGCTGGAATAGTTGGTGAGTTCATAACTGCACCAGTACCACCATCCACCACTTGGCGCAAACCACTTTGAATCAACTTTAGATGCTCGGGTTTGATATCGAGAGACTGGGGTTTTAAACCGGGAGAGTTATTTGGTTGCAGGAGCAGGTGCGGCTTAACCAAATAGCCACCATTAGCTGGTACAGCAAACATTCTGGCTGTTTGTAAGGGTGTGACTTGCAAAAATCCTTGACCGATCGACATATTCACGGTGTCACCGATGCTCCAGTCTAACTTGTAGTTTTTGCGTTTCCATTCTTCATCGGCCACCAAACCTTTGCGTTCTTCGGGCAGCTCGATACCGGTTTTGGTACCAAATCCATATTTGCGTGTCCATTCAATCAAGGCTGGGCCACCGACCCCTTGGGCAATTTGGTAAAAGAACGTATCACTGCTCATTTTCAAAGCTCCGTCAAAACCCAGTACCCCGAAGCCCGCATGGTTCCAGTCGGCAAAAGTAGTACCACCAATCCTCAATGAGGCGTAAGTTTGAAGTTTGGTATTGACATTGTACTTGCCTGATTCGAGGGCAGCGGTAGTGGTGATAATTTTAAAGGTACTAGCTGGCGGAAAAGCTTGTAGAGATCGATTGACCAGGGGATTATCTACTCCTTGCAGCTTCTTCCATTCCTCGGGCTTAATGCGACCCGAAAACACATTGGGGTTGAAGTTAGGGTAGCTGGCCATAGCCAAGATTTCACCATTTTTGGGATTCATGGCCACAATCGAGCCAATGCGTTTGGCTAGAGCATTTTCGGCGGCTTTCTGGAGTTTGAGATCGATCGTCAGGCGAATATCTTGACCGGGCTTACTGAGTTTTGGCCCCAGGTCGCGCTGGACACGATTAGAGCCATCTACTTCGAGCTGGCGACCGCCCCATTCACCCCGCAACATATTTTCAAAGGCTGCCTCTACACCCATTTTGCCCACCACATCAGTCAGTCGATAGCCGTCGGCACGACGCTTATCAAGTTCTTTGTCGGTCAGTTCACCGGTATGACCTAAAACATGAGAAGCCAGTTCACCATGGGGATAATCACGAATGTTTTCAATATCTACTTCGATCCCATCTTTGTCGGTGCTGAATTCTTTCAGGGCAATGATTTTTTCGGAGCTAAGATCCCGCGCCAGTCTGACCAGTTCGGGGGTAGTAATTTTGACCTTGCTGACTTTTTCCTGGATTTCTTTTTCTTCGATGCCCAAAACATCGGCCAGTCGCTTGCGACTATCGGGCCAAGTAGCTTTTTTGGTAGCAGCAGGCCAGACAAAAACAGAGTAAGAAAGGCGATTACTAGCTAGCACTAACCCATTCCGATCGAGAATATTGCCGCGAGTGGGACGTTTAGCAGCTACGATGCGTACCCGGTTTTTTTCCGCTCGCTGCCGGTAGTTAGTGCCTTCCAAGATCTGTAAAAAGACTAGCCGACAGCCTACGGCCATTAGCCCCAAGCTGATCAGTGTCATCAATGCCTTAGATTGCCATCCTTTACCCACGGTGAGAGAGTCACCGCTAAAACCAGAGAAGTTAGTACGAAAAGGCTGCATGGTGAACAAAGACGGTAGAAATGCATGTGTTTCGATAATACACCCAGCCAGAGAAGCTGAGGTAAAGAAGCGATAGCAAGTTGAACTAAAAGGCTGTGGTACGATGGAACTGGCACAATGCCGTGAGTTTTGGCTCGGGCTCCAAGGCGAAATTTATGATTGATTATCCTGTGGATACGCTCCGCGAACAAGACGAAGACCTAGCACTACTAGACATTGAGGATGAAGAAGATCTCGCCGCAGATTTCGCTGATTCTTTGGATGTGTGGGGTGAAGAGCCGGAAGCCCCGCAGCTTGACCCAGATGAAATGTTGGCACTGCTGTATTCGGTGAACCCCAGTGAAAGAATTTTGGCGGCACGGGCTTTTTGTGAGATTCAAGATGCTCGGGCGATCGATCGGTTAATTGAGTTAATTAATGATCCTTGTCCCTTAACGCGGGTGGCGGTGGCCTATGCTTTGGGGCGGAATCCTCGACCAATGGTGGTGCGTCCGCTAATTCATCAGTTGCAGGTAGATTGGAATGGCTATGTGCGCAAGGGGATTGTGTGGGCGCTGGGCAATTGTCATGATTTGCAGATTTTGTTACCGTTGATCCATGCATTGAAGACAGATATTCCGGCGGTGCGACTGTGGGCGGCGAGTTCGTTGGCGCAGGTGGGTGATTTGGGCTATGAGGTAGTACTGGCGGCAATTCCACCGTTGATTGAGGCAATGCTGGGGGATGAGATTGCGGCAGTGCGCAGTAATTGTGCTTGGTCGATCGGGCGGCTATGTTTGGAGTTGCCTTCTAATGTGGTGTATGCCACGGCAGTAGATGCGCTGATTGAGGTGGTGGCAGAAGATCCGGAATTGGGGGTAAGAGCAGATTCTAAGGCGGCATTGTTGAAATTGGGTGATCCCAGAGGGATACAGGCGATCGAGACTCTGGAAGCTGATGTTTAGGAGAAACTACACATGATTATTATTCGATCGGCTCAAGACCGAGGCATAGCGGACTTTGGCTGGCTCCATAGCCAACACACTTTTTCTTTTGGTCAATACCAAGATCCTCAACAGATGGGCTTTGGTAACCTGCGGGTGATCAACGAAGACCAAGTAGCTCCGGGTAAAGGCTTCCCTGCCCATGGCCACCAAGATATGGAGATTATTTCTTATGTTTTAGCTGGTGCCCTAGAGCACAAAGATAGCCTTGGTACTGGGTCGGTCATTTTGCCCGGAGATGTACAGCGCATGTCGGCAGGTACCGGGATTCGGCATAGTGAATTTAATGCATCTCAAAGTGAATCAGTGCATTTTTTGCAAATTTGGATTTTGCCGGAGCAAGATGGTATTGCACCGGGCTATGAACAAAAAAACTTTACAGATGCTGAAAAGTCAGGAAAACTGCGGCTGGTGGGTTCACAAGATGGTCGAGATGGCTCGATCACTATTCATCAGGATGTGAATTTCTATGCGGCTATTTTACAAAATGGCGAAAATATAGACCATGATCTTGCACCGGGACGGGTGGCTTGGTTGCAAGTGGCTCGGGGAGAGATGAAATTAAATAACTATAATTTACAGCCTGGTGATGGGGCGGCTATCAATCAAGAGGCTAAAATCTCGATCGCTGCTCTAGCCCCAAACACCGAAGTGTTATTGTTTGATATGTTGAATTGATCGTTTAGTACTGTTTATAATTAAATTATAAAAGATAACTAAAGTATTCTTTGATATAGAAAATTCAAAACTTCCAATTCCCAATCAGTAAAGATTCATGACTCCAGAGTTATTGGCAAAACTACGTGATGTCTGCTCAGACGAGGCTGGCTTTATCCAGCTTCAACAGATGCTGGCCAATGAAATCCAGCCCTTGGAGCAGGAAAATAGTCAGGCAAACTTTAAACTCGATCGGCAGAAAGCCTTATTTGACGTAATTACTCGCCTGAGATCGCCCCTAGACCTCGCTACTATTTTTCGTGATACCGCCATTGAAGTGCGGCAGTTATTGCAGGCCGATCGAGTAGGGATGTTTCGCTTCGACCCAAAATCTGGCTGGAACGATGGCGAATTTGTTTCGGAAGATGTTGATCCCGCTTTTCCTGCGGCCATGGAGCAGAAAATTCATGATCACTGCTTTGGTGATCAATTTGCGGTGCATTACCAAATGGGTAGAGTACAGAATGTCGCTGATATTGAGAATGCTGGACTGAGTGATTGCCACATCAAAATCTTGTCCCAATTTCAGGTGCGGGCTAACTTGGTAGTTCCCTTGCTACAGGGAGAAAACCTGTGGGGCTTGCTCTGTATTCACCAATGTGCTGCTCCACGCCAATGGCAGGAAACCGACATCGAGTTTGTCAGTCAAATCGCCAACCATCTGGGGGTTGCTTTGCATCACGCTGAGCTAATGGCTAAATTGCAGGCCGAAATAGTAGATCGTCAGCAAGCCGAACAACGCGCTCAAGATCTAAATAAAGGTTTACGACAAGCCATTATTGAACTGAAAGCAGTAAACAAAGAGCTAGAAACCTTCAGCTATTCGGTCTCACACGATCTGCGGGCACCCCTGAGGAGTATTGATGGTTTCAGTCAGGCATTGATCGAAGACTGCGTAGATCAATTGGATGAATCGGGTCATGATCATTTACGTCGCATTCGTACTGCCACCCAAAAAATGGGGCAGTTGATTGATGATCTGTTGACCCTATCGCGGGTGATTCGCAGCGACATGCGCAGAGAAGCTGTTGACTTGAGCAGATTGGCCAGTCATATTTGCACGGTTTTACAGCAATCTCATCCAGAAAGACAGGTGGAGTTTAACATCCAGAATGGCTTGGTGGCTCAAGGCGATACTCGTTTGTTGCAAGTCGTACTAGAAAACTTGCTCAATAATGCCTGGAAATTTACGGCCAAAAGACCGCAGGCCAAAATTGAGGTTGGTCTGCTATCTTCAGAGACAGCAGAAAATATTAGTACTTATACTTACTTTGTGCGGGATGATGGTGTAGGCTTTGATATGGCCTATGTTGACAAATTGTTTTCCCCATTCCAGCGACTGCATAGTGTGACCGATTTCCCTGGCAATGGAATTGGGTTGGCCACGGTGCAGCGTATTGTCCATCGACATGGTGGACAATTATGGGCAGAAGGGTCTTTAGAACAAGGAGCAACCTTTTATTTCACATTATCAATGGCGGAGACGGTGCTATGAATGAAGAAAAAAACCGCAAAATTATTCTGCTGGTAGAAGATAATCCGGATGATGAAGCATTGGCAATTCGAGCACTCAAGCGTCATCATGTTGGCAATGAGATTGTGGTAGCTCATGATGGAGTCGAAGCACTAGATTACGTATTTGGCACTGGTATACATACAGGACGCGATATTAGTAACCAGCCGTCGGTGGTGTTGTTAGATTTAAAGTTGCCGCGTGTTGATGGTTTGGAGGTGCTCCGGTGCTTGCGAGCAGATGAACGCACTAAGCTTTTGCCAGTGGTGGTTTTAACCACCTCCAGTGAAGAAGCTGATATAATCAATAGCTATAGTCTGGGTTGTAATAGTTATATTCGCAAACCAGTAGATTTTGTGCAATTTTCCGAGGCGATTCGGCAACTAGGAATGTATTGGCTGCTAATGAATGAAACACCATCTGCTTGACTAAGGTTGAATTAGTAACATGAACCCTCTCCTACACATTTTAATCGTCGAGGATTCAGAAGACGATCTACTTTTGCTCCTCCGAGAACTCCGACGCGGTGGCTACACCCCAGATTATGTGAGGGTAGAGACAGCCGCAGAAATGCAGGCAGCACTCGATCGACAACATTGGGACATCGTAATTGCTGACTATACCCTGCCGCGCTTTAGTGCCCCAGCAGCCTTGCAGTTACTTCAGCAACAGCAACGAGATGTACCATTTATTATTGTCTCGGGCACGATCGGCGAAGAAGCAGCGGTAGCAGCAATGAGAGCAGGTGCCCATGACTATCTGCTCAAAGACAATTTGACTCGCTTAGTCCCAGCAGTGGCAAGAGAACTACGAGAATCACAAGAGCGGCAGCAACGACTGTGGGCGGAACAAGCCTTACGAGAAAGTGAAGAGCGCTTTCGTCAGTTGGCCGAAAACATTACCGAAAGCGTCTTTTGGATGTCTGACCCCCAAGCCAAGCAAATGCTCTATGTGAGTCCTGCCTATGAGCAAATTTGGGGAGCTTCTTCTGCAAGTCTATATGCCAACTCCCTGGAGTGGATCGAATCTATTCATCCAGACGATCGACAGCGAATTCAGACAATTTTTTTCGAGCAGTCGTTACAGGGCAACTATGACGAGGAGTATCGCATTGTCCGTCCGGATGGCTCTATTCGCTGGATTCGAGATCGCAGCTTTCCGATGAAAGACCATACTGGTAAACCTTATCGGGCAGTGGGTTTTGCCGAAGACATCACCAATCGCAAATCTACCGAGACTATCCTCCGCCGCACCGAACGTCTAGAAAGCCTGGGGACTTTAGCGAGTGGGATTGCTCATGATCTAAACAATGTGTTGACTCCAATTATTGGCATTGTGCAATTGTTACCGCTGAAAGTCCCCAATTTAGATGAGCAGACCAAGCGACTATTACAACTATTAGATCAGAGTGCCCATCGAGGTGCCGATTTGGTCAAGCAAATTCTCTCTTTTTCTAGCGGCGTAGAGAGCAAACCCACTAATACTCAAGTTAGTAATTTATTGCTAGAAATTCAAAAAATCATCCAACAGGCATTCCCCAAAAATATTGAACTGTCGATCGATCTCCCCGCCGATCTCTGGCTAATTGCCGCTGATGCCACATTGCTGCATCAGGTGTTTATGAATCTCTGTGTCAACGCTCGGGATGCCATGCCCCAAGGTGGTAAACTATCAATTACCGCTGAGAATCTGGTCATTGATGAAAGCCATATCCAGAGGCATTTAGAGGCCAAGACCGGGGCTTATTTGATGGTGACGGTAACTGATACTGGGACAGGAATACCATCAGAGATTCTGAATAACATTTTTGATCCTTTTTTCACGACCAAAGAAATTGGCAAAGGCACCGGGTTAGGACTATCTACAGTCACTGGTATTGTCAAAAGTCATCATGGTTTTATTGATGTTTCTAGTGAAGTGGGTATCGGCAGCAAATTCAAAATATATTTGCCAGCAATAGATATCATAGAAGCAACACCGATTCTTTCTGAATCCAACCCAACTAACTCCAACCCAAAACCACCCTTAGGAAAAAGTGAATTAATTTTGGTGGTGGATGATGAAGTAGCCATAAAAGAGATTACTCAGGCGATGTTAGAAGCCCATGGTTACGGGGTAATTACCGCCAGTGATGGCATTGAAGCGATCGCTCTATATGCTGAACACAAGCACAAAATCAGTGTGATATTACTCGATATGATGATGCCACTACTAGATTCAGCCACCACTATTCGGACTTTACGCAAACTCAATCCCCAGGTACAAATTATTGCGATGAGTGGCTTGGCCACTAATGAAGTTGTAAAACAAACCATGAATGAAGGTGTTAAAGCATTTTTAGCTAAGCCTTTTACCGCAGTGGAATTGTTGAGCTTACTATCAGGTTTGTGTCAAGATAGCTATGTTATCCCAGAAATATTTGAGGAGACAACTTAAATCTGTGAGCAAAAGCCTCTGCTTGACTAACATCGATTAACCGTTGTCCAGCCAAGATCTGGTCGGTGATTTCACGAGAACCAAAGATATCAGCTAATTCTGCCATATCTATTCCGCTCGACTCAATAATATGCAGTAAAACTTCTAGTGAGGAAGATTTTTCAATTTCATAGTGCTGCGCCTCATAAGTCTCCACCAACATCGTGACCAAATCGTATAAAGCTGACTCCTCAGGCGTTTGCTTTTGCTTAAAAGTTAGGCGCTCTGCTACTGCCAAAAACTGTTCATCTTCAGTCTCAATCACCTTGGGCATTACCTCGGCAACGAGCTGACCATATACTTTCAGGATAAACTCGCCGAACATCTTCTAAGCTAGACCAATCAGAGTTTTTCATGACCAAATACCAAGCCTCAACGGCTTTCTTTGTGTCAGTGTATTGATAAGCCTCATTCCGCAGATTTTTAATGGCAATCAGACGCATATTAGTTATTATAGCTTTTCTTTTAGAAGAATCCAGCGAATTCTATGAGAGTTAGAGCAAATGCTCCCAATCGGCGTTTTCCTTGATTTTGTTCAGTACCCCTTTGATTTCCTGAGTCCGGCTTTTATCAACCACCAAAGTTACATTACCATCTCTCACAACTACTACATTATCTAGGCCGATCGTCACAATCACATCGTCGCTACTACTGGAATACAAAATTGCCCCAGCAGTATCCAAGCCAATATGTTGCGCCAGCTCCACATTCGGATTATGTGCCTCATCACCTTTTAGCAGTCGTTCGATCGCATTCCAATCGCCCAAGTCATCCCAACCAAAACTCACCGGTAACACATAGGCCAAATCAGTTTTTTCCATCAGGGCATAGTCCACGCTCTGTTTGGGTAAAGTGGGATAAGCCTCAATACCATGAGCTTCTAATGGCTCCATAATTTCGGGCGCATAAATTTTCATTTGATCTAACAAAGTCTGGGCGGTGAAAATAAACATGCCACTGTTCCAAGTGTAGTTACCCAACTTAATGAACTCTTCGGCTTGCTCTCGATCGGGTTTCTCTGTAAACCGGCTGACCTTGAATGCCTGATTCCCCAAAAAGTCCCCAGCCTTCTCACCTTCTTGAATGTATCCGTAACCAGTGGCAGCAAAATCGGGGGCAATGCCCAAAGTGACGATCGAAGGAGTCTGGCTAGCCAAAGCAGCAGCAGATGTTAGAGTGCGATCGAACTCTAGGGGTTCAGCAATATGATGATCTGCCGGGAAAAAGCCCAGAGTGGCCTGGTTACCATAGCGTGCTGCCACCATTAAAGTTGCCCAAGCCACCGCAGCAGCAGTATCACGGCCTTCTGGCTCTACTAACAAATTGGCAACTGGTAATTTCGGCAGTTGATCTTTGACTCCTTGCTCTAACTGCGCCGAGGTAATCACCCAAACGTTTTCCCAGCCTCCAGCAATAGTTAATAATCTTTGAGCGGTGCCTTGTAAAAGACTGACCCCCGTACCATCCAAAGAAAGAAACTGTTTGGGGCGGTGTTTGCGGCTCAGCGGCCAGAAGCGTTCGCCTTTGCCGCCAGCGAGGATGATGGGTACGAGGATCTTGGTCATAGGTTTAAACTAGAGTTCTTAGGGTGGATTATAAGCTAGCTACCCGTCTAAAATCCGTGGATCAGACTACCAGAATAGAAGATCCAATGAAGATATAATAAACAGCTACCTGTCGAAAATCTGTGAATCGATGACTGTTTATCAACTTTTGGCTCCAGCGAAAATCAATTTGCACTTAGAAATTCTGGGTTTGCGCCCAGACAATTTTCATGAGCTGGCGATGGTCATGCAGTCGGTGGAATTGGCTGATCTAGTAGAAGTAAAAGATTCTGTAGATGACCGAATCACCCTGCATTGCGATGTGGCTGAGGTGCCCCAAGATGAGACTAATTTAGCCTATCGGGCGGCAGCGTTGATCCGGCAGCATTGTGGGCGACAAGATGGGGTAGAGATTACCTTGCATAAACGGATTCCGATGGCCGCCGGGTTAGCGGGTGGTTCGGGAAATGCGGCGGCAGTGTTGGTGGGGTTAAATCTGCTATGGAATTTAGGTCTGAGGATGGCGGAGTTGCAGTCGATCGGGGCAGAGCTGGGGTCTGATGTGCCTTTTTGCCTGAGCGGTGGCACGGCGATCGCCACTGGTCGGGGCGAAGAGATTACCAATATCTCGCCATTACAACAGGGGGCGGTAGTTTTAGGTAAATATCGCAGCTTGAGTGTTTCGACTCCTTGGGCTTATCAGGCTTATCGACAGCAATTTGGTGATAGCTATGCGATCGGGGATGAGTTGGTGGTTAAATCACAGGCTGTTCATCAGATTAAGTTAATTCAGGCGATCAACAATCAGGATATCACTACAATCGGTAAACTGCTCTATAACGATTTAGAGCAGGTAGTCTTACCAGCATATCCATTAGTTGCAGAACTAAAAGCAGCTTTTGGCCGGACTAATAATTTGGGGGTAATGATGTCGGGTTCTGGGCCAACGGTATTTGCTTTGGCTAGGGATTTAGAAAGGGCGGAGTCGATCGCTAAAGCAGTCCGTAACCAAATACCCAACGAGGATTTAGAATTGTTCGTTACTAAAATTTCCAGCCAGGGCGTACATTTACTGCCAAAATAATGCAATGTGACCCATAAGTAGCTAGAATCTATACCACATTCTTGAGAGTTGGCAGTTATGAGTAAGGGTACATTGTTTGATAAAGTTTGGGACTTGCATAACGTAGGCACACTGCCTTCTGGCCAAACACAGCTCTTTATCGGTCTACACCTCGTTCATGAAGTCACCAGTCCTCAAGCTTTCGCCATGCTCCGGGAGCGCAAATTGACGGTGATGTACCCCGATCGCACCGTGGCAACTGTTGACCATATTGTGCCCACCGAGAATCAAGCGCGACCTTTTGCCGATAGTTTGGCCGAAGAAATGATTCAGCACCTAGAGCAGAACACCAAAGAACACAATATTCGCTTTTACAACGTTGGTTCTGGTAGCCAGGGAATTGTGCATGTGATCGCGCCGGAGCAGGGTTTGACCCAACCAGGCATGACTATTGCCTGTGGCGATAGTCATACTTCTACCCATGGCGCATTTGGGGCGATTTCTTTTGGTATCGGCACCAGCCAAGTGCGTGATGTGCTGGCTTCCCAGACTTTGGCTTTGAGTAAGCTGAAAGTAAGACGGGTGGAAGTTAACGGTAAATTAGCCCCAGGAGTCTATGCCAAAGACGTAGCACTGCATATTATTCGCAAGTTAGGAGTCAATGGTGGCGTAGGTTATGCCTATGAATTCGCCGGTACTACTTTTGACCAGATGAACATGGAAGAGCGGATGACGGTGTGCAATATGTCGATCGAAGGCGGTGCCCGCTGTGGTTATGTGAACCCCGACCAAGTGACCTATGACTATTTGGCTGGTCGAGATTTTGCTCCTAAAGGCGAGCAGTGGGATGGAGCAGTGCAATGGTGGGAAAGCTTACGCAGCGATGCTCAGGCGGTCTATGATGATGTGGTGGTATTTGATGCTGCTGATATTGCTCCCACTGTTACTTGGGGCATTACCCCCGGTCAAGGGATTTCGATCAGCGAAAATATTCCGCTGTTAGATGCTATTCCTGATGCGGAAAAAGAGACCGCCAAGGAAGCTTATCAATACATGGACTTACAACCCGGCCAGTCTTTGGTGGGTACAAAAGTAGATGTGTGTTTTGTAGGAAGCTGTACCAATGGCCGCATCAGTGACCTGCGGGAAGCCGCCAAGGTCGCAGCGGGTAGACATGTAGCTGCGGGTATTAAGGCATTCATCGTCCCTGGTTCTGAGCGGGTCAAGGTGCAAGCTGAAGCTGAAGGACTAGATAAAGTCTTTATGGCAGCAGGCTTTGAGTGGCGAGAAGCCGGTTGCTCGATGTGTTTAGCGATGAACCCCGATAAACTAGTCGGTCGCCAAATCAGTGCTTCTTCCTCGAACCGTAATTTTAAAGGTCGCCAAGGTTCATCATCTGGTCGCACCCTGTTGATGTCACCAGCAATGGTAGTAGCCGCCGCCGTCACCGGCACAATTACCGATGTCCGAGATTTGTTGTAACTGGCTCATTTCCCACCCCAATTTTTTATTCCCTAAAATCATCATGGATAGCAAAGTAACTAAGATTTCTGGCACCGCAATTCCTTTGGTTGGTAATGATATTGATACCGATCGAATCATCCCTGCTCGCTACTTAAAAGCCGTCACCTTTGATGGTTTGGGTGAACATGTATTTGCTGATGATCGATCGCAGTTACAGGGTCAACATCCTTTTGATAATGCAGTTTATCAAGGGGCTAAGATATTACTAGTAAACAGCAATTTTGGCTGCGGTTCTAGTCGAGAACATGCCCCCCAGGCGATCGCTAAATGGGGGATTACAATCATTCTAGGCGAAAGTTTCTCTGAAATCTTCTTTGGCAATTGTGTGATGCTGGGCATTCCTTGTGTGACGCTGAGTCCAGCGGCTGCTAGCCGTTTACAACTGATGGTGCAAGAAAATCCCACAGCTACAGTTAATGTGGATCTGGTGGCACAGCAGGTGAGCTGTGAAGATTTTATGGATGCGGTAAATATCAATGAAGGTGCGCGGCAGCAGTTTATTGCTGGTACTTGGGATGCCTGTGGGCAGTTGGTAGCTAATGGAGCAAAGATTAAAGATGTAGCCGATCGATTACCTTATCTCAATTGAAATGGTATTTCGGAGCTTGTATTATTTCAACAGTTTCAGCAGACACCATCCTGATGCCAATGTGATTGAGTTCCTGAGCACGAATGCCAAGAATCTTGGCATTCTCAAGTCTGAACGGCCCAGGAATCGAGAGTAAGATGCTCTATCACAGCTAGTTTGGGGTAACTCGGAGTCCTTAAGTTGACACAACTGATCGAATGCGCCCCTACCGATGGTTCGCCTTGAAAAACTTGATCAACGCAGATAAGAAGACAAACAAGTTGGTGTAGTCTTGGTTTGTAACTCCGCGATCGATAGCTCTGGATTCTCAGTCTTGCTTTCGATCTGAGCCAGTGGCACTCGACCATTAGTCTGGAGATTAGTCTGAGGCAGAGCTAGAGACAAATGCAAGTGCTCAGTAGTGGTACCTTTTTGAGTCGATCGCAAGAGTAATACCCCCTTACAGACCAGATCGTAGATTAACTCCCGATTCACACTACTCACATAAGTTTTACATTGAGGCTGGGTATCCAGAATTGCTTGTAACTGATGATAGAGCTGTTGGCCGATCGGGTAAGTGGTGAAATAGAGATTATGGGGGGCAAATAACTCTACTTTCTGTTCTCCGGTATGTGGGTCGATCTCACAGCGGAAATGCAAATCTGGATTGAGAGCCAAATAATATTTGCTCACCTGAGAATTGGCCAACCGGTTGCGTTGCCGGAAATATTGACGCACTTGAGCATCAATGGGTTGGTGTGGATTATGAATCGTGCGGGTATAGTAAGTCCGGCTGCGATTGGGAGTGGTAATCCTTTTGATCAAAATATAGCCAAAGTTGACTGCCGTTAAGCCCGCTGAGCGGAAATTGTACAACCAGCGATCGAGTTCGGCATTGTACTCACAGATCGTTTGGCCAAAGGGAGCATGAGAATGGGGGACAGAAAATAAAATATCATCTCGATCGGCTGTGTGCAAAATCAATTGATCGGCGGCACCACCTTGCCACCATTGCGCTAGCTTATCTTGGTATGCGCTCAGATCAACCAAATCTGTGACGATAAATAGTCGGCCATCAGTAGTTAAATGCTCGGCACTGCCACTAATAATTTGCGCCAGAATTTCTTCCCCATTGGCACCCCCATCCCGGAAGCGATAATCTTGGCTAGGACTAGGCACAAAGGGCGGATTGGCCAAAATAGTATCAAACTTCCCAGAGACCGCTGCGTATAAATTACCTAGGCGGAATTGCACATGGTCAATGCCGTTTAGTTGAGCATTAAAGCGGGCGAAGCGCAAAGCCCGAGGGTTAATATCTACTCCGACCACTTGATGGGCGTAGCGACTGGCAGTTAAAGCCTGGATACCGCTGCCAGTGCAAAGATCTAAGACACAATCTACCGCATAGCGAGGAGCAGTATAGACCAAGCCCATACTATCCATGCCCAAATACATTACCGGATCTTCGTTGATTTGATCTTCGGGTAACAGCATATAGCGGTGATCGGTAGCGATATATAATCCTGCTGCATCAAACAAATCTACTCGTGATGACCAGTGATCACCTCTGTAGATAAATAAGCCTAAATTAACCAGAGCAGTAAAGAGTGCTGCGCCAAATAGCTCATGCAGTTCAATTTCTGGCAGGGCTACGCGCAGATGAAATAGCCGAATTAAATTACCCAAAGGGCTATGAGGTAAAAGATAACGATCGTAATAATGAATGCGAGTTGGTTCGATATGCTGTTGGGATGTAACACCAAGTATTTCAGAGATCTTGGCATCAGTGTATTCCCAGCGGTGCAGACAGTCGTGGAGTTTGCTTAAGGTCTGTCGAGCCGAGAAACTTTCATTTTCAAAAGAGGCAAAAGTGCGATAGCTTTGCCCACACTGGATGTGGTCAGCAGTGATGGCCAATTCTGTATCAGCAACAGGGGTCTCGTTCCGATTAGTTAGTGGTTGTAATTGATAGCGATCGAGTTGTTGTTTTGCCCAAGTCACCTGTACCTGCAATTCACGGGGAGTCAGTTGCCATGCTTGACGCATATTCTCCAATTCATGCTCTTGGCCTCCTAACACTGTCAGCAATAGTTGAATTTCTTTCCAACTATAAGTACTGGGTTTAGTCTTACCCTGTAACTCTACTAGAGCCGACTTCCCGAGGGGATCTGGTAACAACAATACAGTAGGAGATAATTCGGTCTGGAGATGACTAATTCCCCTAGTATCCGGAAACAGACAACTGGTTTCTTTGTACACACCGCCTTCAGCCGATAGTTTTTGTAATTCTGCTAGCGACCAAGGACAATTGGCCGTCTCATTGTGAAATAAAGCCCGATCGAGTTTGGTCATTAATGCAGTTACCGCAGGCACCCTGGCTGGCAAACCGCAGGGCAGTACACTATCAGCTACTTTGGCTAGATGCTCGGTGTAGTTCAGTACGGGCACATGCCGTTTGCCAATCCAGAAATTCTCGATCGCCAAATAATCAATATCGGTATTTAAGAAAGTTTCGATCGCTTCAGCCGGAGTCTCGACAATGGGTTGGCCAGCAATATTAAAACTGGTATTGAGTAACACTGGTGATCCTTGGCGTTCTTGAACTAACTGATGACAGAGGCTATGAAAATAGGGATTATCTGTTGCTGTGACTGTCTGCACCCGCCCCGTGCCGTCAACGTGGGTCACAGAGGGAATTAACTCATGAAACTCTTTTTTGATCTGGGGCACCACCAACATAAAGGGAGCCGCCACCTGCTGTTCAAACACTTCCGACACTGATTCTAAAGGAATCACCGGGGCAAAAGGCCGAAAAGCTTCTCGAAATTTGACCCGAGCATTGATAATATCTTTCATGCGCTTAAAAGTCGGATCGGCCATGATCGATCGCTGTCCTAAAGCCCGTGGCCCATACTCGGCTCCGCCTTCAAACCGCGCTACTACGTTGCCTTGAGCGAGAGATTTGGCAGCACGAGGGACTATGGCATTAGGCGGCAATTCTTCGACTACAATATCTCCGGCAAACTGATCGATCGCCAAACGTACTTCATCGACACTATATTTTTTACCTAAACTGGCATGGGTTAAGGTCACTCGTTTGGTGCCACCTCCCAGATGATGGTAAGCCCACAGCGCGCAACCCGCTGCAATGCCACTATCTCCGGCGGCTGGGAAGATAAAAATATCATCCAAATCAAGTTGTTGTAGCAGCTTATAATTGGCCACTGAGTTTAAACCAACACCACCCGCAATACACAACTTTTTGAGACCAGTGCGTTTAATGGCTAAGCTGACGATATGTAATAATGCCTGTTCTAATTCTTGCTGTACCTTATAGGCCAAATCGACTAAATAAGGGCGCAGATAGGGCTTACCATCTCCGTTGTCATAGAGTTTTTCGAGAGCAGCGACTTCCAGAAAAATATCATAAGCTGAAATTTTTAAACTAAAGTCATCAGCCATTGTTTGAATCCAGCGATGAAAATGAGGTTGATGCTTACCAAAAGGTGCCAATCCCATTAATTTCCCCGATTCGGCATGGCGCACTTTTTCATTGATTTGGCTCATAAAACCCGCTTTGCAGGTAATATATTCATAGACAAAACCGAGGGTAGAAAGTCCGGCCAAATGTGCAGCAACGGTTTCGCTGTGCAGAGTAGTGAGCTGTGTCCCTTTGCCCGTAAACAGCGTATAAGATTCAGTTTGACGATTGAAAGTACTACCGGAAGCATCTACCACTAACACAATCGCCTCATCAAATCCTGATGGATAGTAGGCAGAGTAAGCATGGGCGAGGTGATGGCTATGAATTCGCTGCACTTTGCTGACAAATTCGCTAGGAAAGACTTTCCGCAAAATATCTAGAGAATAATCGTTTCCTGGCATGTTGGCTGTGATGGTTTCTACATCTCCTAAACCAATACCAACCGCATCGATCGCGTACCGGATTGCTTCATGAGGTAGCTGAATCTGGCTCGCATCACCCGGAGAATGCAACATATAGCCGGGACTATATTTTTGGCGATCGAGCCGTTCTTGTTCGATCGCCACCACAATTTCCCCGTCTTTGACGATTGCAACCGATCGTTCATGCCCTAAATTAATGCCGAGGTGGTAATTCATAGGAGGTAGAGAGTAGATAGAATTCGTGTGATTGGAGTTTAGACCAATAAGGAAAAGAATGATACCGTAGTGTTTTAAAAACTTTCAAACGCTGATGCAGCAGGTGTTTCAACCAACATTAAAATTGCCAAACATCGTTCGCTAAATAAACATCAAAATGTATTAATAAATACAGATTTTGGGAGAGCCATGAAAAATCATATTTTACGTTACTGTTCTGTAGTATATTGTATTTCGAGCCAGAACTGAGTGCTTACAAGTCAATTTCTTATTTACTTTTAATAGGCTGACTAAATTCCAAATAATTCTTGGCATATGTTAGTTAACATGTAGAGTGCTTACTAGCAAATGAGTTGCGCCTGAAGTACGAAGTGTTACTTCTGTCACACAAGGCATAGGCTCTAAAAACTTCCTTGTTGAACAGATTATTTGTCAAACTCCCTAGACAAATAGTAGTGGATGGTCTTTCAACGGTTCAAATGCGACGGAATTAAATCGATAAAGACTGGCTGGTCTGCCACTGCCCTTAGAAATTTTTTGATCGGTCTCGGTCAAAAACCCCAACTTCAGTAAACGGTTACGAAAGTTGGAATAGTCGGAGAAGCCTGCACCCAGAACAGTAGTATAGAGTTGATAGACCTCATGGAGAGTGAATTCAGTCGGCAGCACATCAAAAGCGATCGGACTGTATTCCAGTTTGCTGCGTAAACGGCGTAATCCATAATTAACTATAGAGCGATGATCAAAGGCTAGCTCTGGTAAATCCACCAGTGGATGCCAAGTACTATCGATCGCTAACTGGGCTGCCGCAAAACGCACCAGGGCAAAATAGCTCACTGATAAATAGCGTTCTCCATAACTATTCTTGGCTTCTCGCGGATCGCGGCCTGGACCACCAAAACTATAGAGTTGTTCTAGATATAAATTAACTACAGTAATCTTTTCAGTTAGTATCCGATCGGCAGCGGCTGCTAACGATTCGCCTTGACGCACCAGAGTGCCAGGTAAGCTCCAATGGCCAGCATAGGGTTCTTCCGGGCGTTTAACTAACAACACCAATAATCGATTAAGCGCTAAATCTACCGAGAAAATAACGTTGTCTACTCCTACCTTGAAATCGGCTAAAGGTTCAGATGTCACCATAGTTATCTGCCCGTTGATAAAGACCATGTTGATCGATATATGCTGTTACCGCTGGAGTTAAGCCCATCCGCAGATCTGCTACATCAGTGGTTTGACGCATGGCCGTAGAAGATACGGCTAAGGTACTCAATTCTTCGACTAGTTGTAGTTTACAGCCCAATTCTGCCAACCGCTGTAATGCCTCGGGTGGCAACGACCAACCAGGGCGGGGAATCACTAATAAGCTGACTTGCCGCAGCAGATCGGTGCCACCTTGCCAGCGTTCAATCTGTGCGACTAAATCGGCCCCGATCGTCAACACAAATTCAGCCTCCGGCCACAATTCCTGGGCAAAAGCAATGGTGCGAATAGTGTAACGATGACTAAGCTGCTGATAGACTTTGGCTGTTGTGGGTGGCGGGATTTCGGCGACTAATATTTCTAGCATTGCTGCCCGCTGCGCCAGAGTAGCCCCATGAATTTTATCTGGGTTATCGGCGGCCCAAACTGCTACCACCTCAAATTTTTGGCTCAGCCAGTTAATGACTTGCTGGTGGGCACGGGTAGGTGGATCGGCACTGGTACCAAAAAGGGCAATTTGCATAGAGTAGAAGAGTTGATAATAGTCCGAGATTACAGCGATTACCATCTACTTATGTATTAGATAATTAGCAGCAATTTCCTTACTAGTTTGATGATGCTGAATGATCGTCGCGGCTGGTAATGCTCCCAGAATATGACTCCAAGGCAACACTGAAGCTAGCGATCGATCCTCATGCACATAATATTCCAACGAGGGCAAAGAACCGCGTAGATCCTTAAACGCCCGCTTATAACTGCCTAAACTATCCCCATACTCCCGTGTTAACTCCAGCACCCTAGTTAACCGTCGATCGCCTCTTGAAATCAGCGCCTGAATTACCGACCAGCTATAGCTCTCTGGCCGAAACTCAATGCCTTGAGGCTTTAAACGCTTCTGCAACAACTGCAACCGCTTCTCGGCTTCCTTGCGCACCCCATACCACTGAAATGGCGTATGTGCCTTGGGCACAAAAGTACTGCACCCCCAAGTCAACCGCAGCCCCGGCACTGTCTTCTTCAGTCCCAACAGCATCTCGATCGAAGCCTCTACATCCTCAATCTCTTCCCCCGGAATGCCCACCATCCCATAGAGCTTCAGGCTACTTAGCCCCCCAGCCTTAGCATTCACCGCTGCCGCTGCAATCTCGGGAGTCGCCAGTTTTTTGTTCACAATTTCTCGCACCCGTGCCGACCCACTCTCGACGGCGATCGTAATCGATTTACTATCTCGCTGGGTCAAGACCCGCGCCAGCTTCTCAGTCACAGTATTAGTGCGCACCGACGAAATACTCAGCCGCACCCCATCATATTTAGGCAAGGCCAGCCGATCGATCAACTCCTCAAATTGGGGATGTTGGGTCACCGAAGCCCCCAATAGACCCAAACGATTGGTAAATTGTAGCCCTCGATCGATCTCGGGAATCAAAGATTCTTCTAAACTGGCAGTCCGAAAAGGCAAAGTCAAATAGCTCGCCAAACAAAACCGACACATCTCTGGGCAGCTCCGCACCACCTCCACCATGAAAATGTTTTCCCAAGCTGCTTTAGGAGTCACAACTGTGGAAGCAGAAAGTTGCCGTCCCCGATAGGTTTGTTTGGTGACAGTGGCTGGGATATTGGCATCGATCGGCTGAATACTGGTAATCTCATCACCCTCATAGGTCACAACGTATAAGCTGGGCACATAAACCCCCGGTACCTGAGCTAAGCGCCGCAGTTGCTGCGATCGATCTAAATCTCGCACCTCGCTGTAAACCCGCACAAATTCACCCAGCAGTTCCTCGCCATCCCCCACTAGTACCACATCAAAGAATTCGGCAAACGGCTCGGGGTTGGCAGTTAAGACAGGACCACCACCGAAAATTAAGGGGTGATCATTGGTGCGATCGATCGCATGAATGGGCACCTGCAACTGCTCCAACAAGGTCAGGATATTTACATAATCCAACTCCCAAGACAGGGAAAACCCGATCAATTCTGGCTGAAATGGCAACGATTCGCCCCCATCCATAAACAACCGACTGACCGATAGCAAGGGATTAGTCGCCAAATTTGCCCACACCACCTGATAACCCAAACTGGTAATCCCCACAGTATAGGTATTCGGAAAAGCATAAATTACCGGAATCGCATCCGCCGTGGGATTCAGCGGTTCAAATAGCAGTTGTTCGTCAATAAATAAAGACACAGGCACCAAAAATGTAAACCGTAAACCAGTTCGTAGGGGCAGGTTTATCCGCCAACGGAAAAACTTCTAGAAACAAAATATCAAAACCTGCCCCCATCGTATCCGAAGAGCAACATCTCTAGCAGAACAGAAGTGAGTTACCGACTTTTTAGCATCGAAGAAGAAAAACTGGTTAGAGCTTCGATCGCCCGATTAGCACCTTGAGTGAGTGCCACACTCAAAATTTTAGTTGGCTCCAGCTCTACCTTCAGCAGTTTCCAAATTTGCTGTACCTCCGAAAGATGGAACTTGTCATCTTCCGTCAAAGCCATCACCAGCTTATTCCGCAAAAACAAGCCTTCCTCCGACAGCAAGAACTGTAGTCCCATCTGGGCGGTGGGCAGCAAATCAAAACCGCCATCACTGCGAGCAATGTTAATCATGTTTTCTAGCCGCTGCCACTGAATCTTGCCGTCTTTCAGCACAATCTCAATCAGACGCTTGCGCATCTCAGGAGTCTCACCATTCAACAGGCGCTGTGCCACATATGGATAGCCGATTTCTACGATCTTAAACTCAGGGTTCAGGCTCAGTGCCAAACCTTCTTGGGTCACCAACGATCGAATAATCAGTGAAAACTGAGCGGGTACCCGGAAAGGGTACTTATAGACTAAATCTGAGAATTCTTCAGTAATGGTTTTGAAGTTGAAATTACCTACACTTTCCCCGATCGCGTTGTCCAACACTTTTTCTAGCGCCGGGATAATCGGTGAAATATCGATATCTGGAGTCAAGAAACCCAACTCCACAAAGTCTTTGGTCAAAGATTGATAGTCTTTATTGATCACATGGACGATCGACCCGGCAATAGTTTCTTTGGTGTGTTGAGTGAGCTGATCCATCATCCCAAAGTCGATAAAAGCAATCCGGCCATCGGCCAACACAAACAAGTTACCTGGATGAGGATCGGCATGGAAAAAACCAAACTCTAGCAGTTGGCGTAGTCCGGCATTTACGCAAGTTTTGATGATATCGTCTGGTTCCAATCCCGCCTTCTTGATTCCGGCAGTGTCAATTAACTTCAGGCCATCGATCCATTCCAGAGTCAAGACATTGCGACTAGCGTAGCGCCAATAAATCGCTGGTACCTTGATGGTGGGGTCATCTTGGAAATTAGCGGCGAATTTTTCGGCGTTGCGGCCTTCATTTAAGTAATCAATTTCTTCAAACAGCTTCACCCCAAACTCATCGACGATTGTGGTGAGATTTTCGCCGATATTCAAGGGCAACAAGGGCGTAATCCAAGTCGCCGCCCAGCGCATGATGTACAAATCCAGCGTGATTACTGGGAGCAAATTAGGCCGTTGGACTTTGACAGCTACTTCTTCACCGGTATGCAGGCGGGCTTTGTAAACCTGACCTAAGCTAGCAGCCGCGACCGGAGCGGGGGAAATTTCGCGAAACAGGTCTTCGATCGGTCTCCGCAACTGGGTTTCGATAATCTGAAAGGCAATATCGGTACTAAAGGGCGGCAGCTGATCTTGGAGTTCGATCAATTCATCTAAAAACTTCTGTGCCACCAAGTCAGGGCGAGTGGAGAGAGCCTGACCAACTTTGATGTATGTGGGACCTAAGGCTGTGAGCAGTTCCCGCAGCTGATTCGCCCGCATCTTTTCGTTAGCTTCAGCCGTGCCTACCGATTGATCTATCTGCAAGCTAATCAAAAACCCGGCAAAGTACCAAATTATCTTTAGCGCTCGACCCAGGGCTAGCCAGGGGCGAAGATGGTAATGACGGGCGATCGACGAGGGGTCGTATTTGTGTAGATGGGAAAGTGCTGACTCACTCACAGTAGAAAATCTACCTCGCAAAATAATTGGGTGGGATTTGGCTAGTTTTCAAGACCGGACTAAAAAGCTTAATCTGAACTGTTTGTATAAATATTAACTTTTATTTGTTGAAAGGTTTCGATTCCTTAAGATTCTTAACGGAATTGTATTCAGTCATGGGACTTCTCTCATTAAACAGCATTGATCCGCAGGATGGGTGGGTGACAATGCTCTGAGCCGTTGGGCTGGCTCACTGTAAGACTTGGCGGAGCCACACCTCATCCTCTGGATCTCACAGATATTGAAGGTATTGAGCTTAAGGAACAACCAAAATGGGACAGGGCGAAAGGCCAATCACCCGATTAGTCACGCTTTCGTTAGCATGTTCGTCATCTAGACCCCGGCTACCCATGGCAATCAAATCGGCGTTGATTTCATCGGCCACGTCACAGATAGTGAAAGCAGGCTTGCCTTCGCGCTGTAAAACCTCAGCCTTAATGCTATGTTCAGCTAATTTAGCTTGGACAGCCGCCAGCACTGCACCCAGATTTTCGGTGGTGGGGGTTTCTTCCCCTACCACTGCTGCATCAATGACCGTGGTATCGGCAACCACCAATAAAACCAGTTCGCTGTGATGAGCTTGAACAATATCGACTACTACTTTTAGGGCAGTTTGAGCCTCACGACTGTGATGAATTGGAAACAAAATTTTCTTAAACATGGTTAGTGTGACTAAAGGCTTGCGATCTTCACTTGCTAGTTTTTCACCGACCTCTAGTGTAATTGGCAATTTATTTACAATTCTTTAAGCTACGACAAGAGCTAATTGTTGCGTAATAATATGTTCTGTTCAATTCATCCTTACAGCTCAGAGAATGTCCGATACAATGGCAAGATCACTGAAAAATCTAGGCTGTACGAATCAGCGTCAGAGTCAACGAAGGAGTATGTCGTAACCATGGGAAAACCAACCGGCTTTATAGAGTATCTGCGCGAAGTGCCATCTGACTTGTCGCCGATCGAGCGTGTTCATAATTGGGATGAGTTTCATTTGCCACTGCCCGAAGACAAACTGCGGAACCAGGGCGCACGCTGCATGGACTGCGGTACCCCTTTTTGTCATAGCGGCACCCTAATTAGCAACATGGCCAGCGGTTGCCCCATTAATAACCTAATTCCGGAATGGAATGACCTGATCTATCGGGGTCTGTGGCGTGAGGCGCTCGATCGCCTGCATAAAACCAATAACTTTCCTGAATTCACCGGGCGGGTTTGCCCTGCCCCCTGCGAAGGCTCTTGTGTGCTGGGTATTCATAATCCCCCAGTTACGATTAAGAATATTGAACATGCCATTGTCGATAAAGGCTGGGCAGAAGGTTGGATCGTTCCAGAACCTCCAGAAAAGCGCACGGGCAAGAAAGTGGCGGTAGTTGGTTCCGGGCCAGCCGGTCTTTGTGCCGCAGCGCAGCTCAATAAAGCTGGGCATTGGGTGACTGTACTAGAAAGAGCCGATCGACCCGGCGGCTTGCTAATGTATGGCATTCCCAATATGAAATTAGAGAAAGAAGATGTAGTACTGCGACGGCTGCAAGTTCTGGAAGCCGAGGGCGTGACTTTTAATTGCAACGTAGAAGTGGGTAAAGACCTGGCTACTGCCGATTTATTGAAAGACTTTGATGCTGTGGTGCTCTGTACTGGTGCGACCAAGCCTCGGGATTTGCCGATCGCCGGTCGAGAGCTACAGGGCATTCATTTTGCAATGGATTTCCTGACTGCTAATACCAAGAATGTTTTAGATCCCAAGCAGAGTCCGGAGTATATTTCGGCGATCGGTAAAAATGTAGTGATTATCGGTGGTGGTGATACTGGCACTGATTGTGTAGGTACTTCTATCCGTCACGGCTGTACCAGCGTGACTCAGTTAGAGATCATGCCCAGTCCACCTTTAACCAGAGCAGCCGATAACCCTTGGCCAGAATGGCCGAAGGTTTACAAAATGGATTACGGACAAGAGGAAGCAGCGGCTAAGTTTGGTGCTGACCCTCGGGCTTACTTGACCACTGCCACCAAGTTTGAGGGCGATGATCAGGGTAATGTTATGGCAATCCATATTGTGGATGTGAAGTGGGAGAAAAATGAGCAAGGGCAATTTGGCCTGCAACATGTTCCCGGCACTGCTAGGGTGCTACCAGCCCAGTTGGTTTTGCTGGCCATGGGCTTTTTGGGGCCAGAGCAATCACTCCTAGATTCTTTGGGTGTAGAACGGGATGGTCGCAGTAATGTCAAAGCTGACTACGAAAAATACACTACCAGTATTCCAGGCGTATTTGCAGCAGGTGATTGTCGCCGAGGGCAGAGTTTGGTGGTCTGGGCGTTCAACGAAGGTCGAGGTGCTGCTCGGGAGTGTGATTTGTATTTGATGGGCAGTACCGATTTGCCTTAATCTTGTGTCGGTTTGCTACTCATGATTTTGATTGTGGGTATCATAGTTCTAGTTTAGCTAAATCCCCAAAAATACAACAGAGGTTATTAAGATGGAAACTTCACCCCAAGCTGCTTACGATAATTTGAAGTTGTTAGAAAAGACCGATGTAACAAATAGTGCAATTTATCGGGAGTTGGCTCAAGATATTTTGGCTGATCCGGAGGTTAGTTTGACTTGGAGAGAGGCGATCGCTGAGCGGCTCAGTCAGGCTAATCACCTTTTGACTACCAAATCGATGACCGATGAAGATAGTTATTAAAAAAGACCATGACCCAGGTAGCAATTGTCGGCGCTGGCCCTACGGGATTGACTTTAGCAATGCTGTTGGCTCAACGGGGTATTGCAGTCAAATTAATCGAAGCCTCGGGAAGTTTTCGGCGAATTTTTCGGGGAGAGGCATTAATGCCGAGTGGTTTGCAGGCGATCGATCAAATGGGCTTATCCAACATCGTCACCAATATTCCCCATCGGGCCTTAGCTGCCTGGGAATTTCACATCGAAAATCGTCCGGTTTTTCGAGTCAATGAACCGATGGAAACTGGCGGTCAGCAATGTACATTGGTTTCTCAGCCTGCTTTATTGGAAATAGTGTTGGAGCAAGCTAATGCCTACAAAAATTTTGAATTGATGCAGGGTTCTGCGGTGCAGGATCTATTGTGGGAGGGCGATCGAGTATCTGGGGTAAAACTGGGTGATGACCAAGTGATCAAGGCAGATCTGGTAATTGGTGCTGATGGCCGAAATTCGGTGGTGCGCCAAAGAGCCAAATTAGCTCTAAATCAAGCCGAGCAAAGCTTTGATATTTTGTGGTTTAAACTAGCTTGTAATCCTCAATGGCCGGAGAATGTCTTTTATTCTATCTTGCGCGGAGAGGCAGCATTTGGGGTGTTTCAGGGTGCTGAGGGCAATTTACAGGTGGGGTGGTCACTGCAAAGAAACTATCAGGGAGATTGGCAAAAAGAAGATTGGGCAGAACAACTGGCAGCGGCTTCGCCAGACTGGTTAGCTAAACATTTTCGTGAGCAGCGAGCATCCTTGGAACGGCCTTTGTTGCTATCGATCATTGTAGGTCGTTGCCCTCAATGGCATGTACCAGGATTGTTATTGTTGGGTGATGCCGCGCATCCCATGTCTCCGATTCGTGCCCAGGGGATTAATATGGCGCTAAGAGATGTCATAGTTACCGTGAATCATTTGGTGCCCTTATTGTCACAGGAAGCTAGCTGGGTGGAGATTGATCGAGTGTTACCTCAAATTCAAGCCGAAAGAGAACCAGAAATCATTGAGATTCAACGGTTGCAACAGGCCGAAGTTGGTCAGGCGGAGTTAATGCACAATTACCCCATTCTGCGACATACAGTAAGTCGCCTTGCGCCTTTGATTGGTGGTTTAGTAAGAAAGTCTTGGCTCGATCGGCAAATACAGTTACGTCGGGGATTTACTCAAGTTACTCTCAAAGTTTAAAGCTTTTATTGGTTTAGCGATAAAGTTTTTCCTGCTCTAAGCAATAGATGATCATTTGACAAAAAGGCGTATATTGCCCATCTTTATTTTTTTGACCAAATTGATCGATCATTTTCTCTATTTCAATTAAGCTCAATTCTTCTAGACCCAAACCTTCTAAGCTTCTGGCACGAGCGGAGGTCAGCTTGGAAATATTGAGCTGAAGGCGCTGTATGGTTTCTTGAGCGGCTGGTATTTTGTTGGTATTTCGACTTGGTAAGATTTTGCCATCGGCTTGATATTCAAAGAAATCGGCACAGTCGATGATTGTGGGGGAAACAGTTAGCTGTCGATCGTACCAGTTATCTTTGCTGACTCCACAGTGCAATGGATCACCGGTAGCGGGTTGGCGCAGACAGGAAGCCAGCAGATTGTTATATTCTAGTTGCTTTTCTGGATATATTTCTTGGGACTGAAAATGTTCGATATGACTATCAACAAGAGAGATTTTAGAGCCACAATAGCAGCAAATCTGCCCCTGTTCGGCAATGAGTGTTTCTTGCAATTCACGTTTCTGAGGATTTTGGAAGCTTTTGTAGGTGGGTTGCCAATCTGGATTTTCTTGAGCTTTAAATTGTTTTAGACTCTCTGGTTCTTCTCCTTTCTCGATAAATCTCATCGACCGATAATCTCCCGTCGTTTGATCATAACTTCGGCTTTGTTTAGCTCTGGTTCACTAGCACCAATGGTTTCAGAAAGTTGGTTGACCAATTGCTGGGCTTCGCTGAGATGACCTTGGTGAATGAGGCTGAAAAGCTCCCCGAGTTGGTCTTGAATTTCTGCTGGCCGCTCTGTTTCATCCATGAGGTCTTCTAGAATGCGATTGCTGTCTCGACCATAGGAGTACTGGGGTTTAGTAACAACAATATCTTTGCCTATTTTTTTCAATAGATAAATACTCTCGGGTTGTACATGGCTGAGCACTTGGGGGGAATGGGTCGTAACGATAAACTGGCAGTTAGGAAAGGTTTTGGTTAATCGGGGAATAATCATGCGCTGCCAAGTGGGATGCATGTGCAGTTCGATTTCATCGATCAAAACAATTCCTTCACCTTCTAATGGGTTTTCCATATTTGGATAAGTGATAGATAGTTTCTTTGCGAGATCACTGACTAGAGCAATCAGGCTTTTCTCACCATCTGATAATAAATTTATAGGCACATCTACACCATTTTTTCTGATTATCAGGTCGTTATCGACTCTTTTTACTCGGAGTTTACTAAAGCCATCCCCTAAAATGGAATACACAGTCTTTCTCACTGCTTCAAGACTGCCATTCCTATAATCAGTGTTTCTTTCCAACCTCTCTTCATTTTCAATATCTTCTATTTCCTTAAACCATTCAAAAAAGCTATTAAAGCCAGAGGTATTTTCATTCATCACAATAGTAGATTGGTCAAATTTTGTGTAGACTGGTTGTGATGATATCCATCTCGCTTGCCTATCAGAAGAGTAGTAAATCAAAAGCTTTTTTAACATCTCAGGATGAATTTCATAGTCAACGATTACATCACTTTTACCAAAGGGTTTAGAAATATTTATAATATATGTGTTGTTGGCATCTGAAAAACCAAGCCCATAAAGCATTGTTCTATGAGAAATTTTAATGTCACTATCCTCGGAGATATGAAGATAATCAGCTTCATGGAATGTCTGATGATACATTCTTTCAACGGTAATATTTTTTGAGAATAGAGCAGCATCTAGTAGCATAGCAATAGCGTCAAGAATACTAGATTTGCCAACTCCGTTAATACCGACTAGAGCAATGATATTTTGATCGATCGGGAAATCAAGCTCCAGGGAACCTATCCCTCGAAAATTTTGAAGAGTGACTTTGGTGATTTTCATAAGAACGTCGCAAATGAGTCCAAAAGGCAAAAGAACGAGAAGTATTGGATCAGAGATTATTTATTATAGATCTGATTGTCTTTACACATGTGGCGCTAAGCAGACCGATCGATCATCCATAAAACTTACAACCTGGGCGTGAGCGCTCAGCAACCATCACCGCATTACAATAATTATATGGATGGAATTCAATAGACTTAGGACTCACATAATTCATGGATTATCAATACATTCAAAAAACGATCGAACATCTCCAACAGGCGATCGATTCCCTCAGTGAACTCACCCCCCAATCTCACGATATCACCGGCATCGCCGTCGCCGACGAAGTGCAAGAGCACCTCAACAAAGCCCGCGCCGCCCTCAGCACCGCCATCAACCCAGAGCTACCCGAGTATTTATCTGGGGACATTTTACGCCAAATGGAAGAATATGGCATTCCATTGGAAGACCTAGAAGTGCGGGTAGCCTTGTCTAACCACCATCCTAGCCAAGTAGTCGGAGTATTGAACGAAATCAGCGATCGATATGCCGACATTCGCCGCCGCAAAGAATATTTTTTAGTTCGGCTGCCCGAACAACGCATCGAAGAACTGGGTTCGCGGCTGCCCTTTTATACAGCCAAAGACTTTGCCTGGGCACCACCGCCCACTCCCCCAGAAACACTAATGGCATTGAAGCGGAAGTATCAACTCGATCGACTAAAAAAACGCCAACCTGCCACAGATATTTTTGGCAAAATCGATGCGGCACAGCAAGCCTGGGAACAAGCCAAGCAGCCACCGCTTCAAGACTAGTGTTAACATGAAGCCTGCTACTGGTAGCGACCATACCTGCCTATCAAGCAAAATCACTATTTTATTTGGGGTAATTCCGATGAATTTTTGGGGAGCTTGGCGACAACACCGCTGGGTCGCACTTTTAGTTAATGCCGCGCTGTGTGCGATCTTAGCCGGGCCAGTGTTAGCCCTAGCCAGTCAGGCCGCAATCAATCCCAACCCTGAAAAACCGGTTCTTACCACTGAACCAGAAATCGCTCTGGATGCCACTCGCGCCATATCTCTGACCAAGGGTGTGCGCCGTACCGTGCTCAAAAACGGCATGATTGTTTTGACCAAAGAAGTCCACAATGCCCCGGTTGTTACTGTGCAGGTTTGGTATAAAATCGGCTCTCGCAATGAAGCCCCCGGAGTTAACGGCATCGCTCACCAGTTAGAACACATGCTGTTCAAAGGCACCAAAACTCGCCCAGTGCAGTTTGGTCGTCTGCTCAGTGCCTTGGGAAGCGATTTTAACGCTTTTACTAGCTATGATCAGACTGTTTATTATGAAACTCTAGAGCGGAATAAACTGGCCAGCGCTTTGACTCTGGAAGCCGATCGGATGCAGAATGCCAACATCGATGCCAAGTTATTAGAAGGCGAAAAACGGGTTGTAATTTCTGAACTGCAAGGCAACGAAAACAGCGCCGCCTATCGCTTGGGTAAAGCAGTCCAAGAACTGGCGCTACCCGACAGTCCCTACGGTCTCTCGGTTGGCGGTACTAAGGCCGATGTCCAGACTTTTACTGAACCCCAGGTGCGCTCTTACTATTCTTCTTACTACGCTCCGAATAACGCTGTTTTAGTTTTGGTGGGAGACTTCAACACCGACAAAACACTAGCTGACGTGCGCAGCATTATGGAACCCATTGCCCGCCGCCCGATCACTGTCAAAACCCCGGTAGCTAAACCAAGAGTGGTCAAATCTCGCGCCATTACCCTGCGCGAACCGGGCAGCAATGCTCTGATTAACTCTGTCTACCCCCTACCCAATGCCAGCCATCCCGATGTCCCAGCGCTGGATGTGATGAATTACATCCTCAGCGTGGGTCGTAGCTCTCGACTGTATCAACAATTAGTCGAAACCGGTCAGGTTAGTGGGGTCAGCGCTGGAGCGGCCAATTTGGCTGGTGGTGGTTGGTATGAATACAGTGCTACCACCGATGCTGGTAAACCTTTGGCCAAAATCGACCAAGTGATTCAGGCCGAAATTGTTAAGCTGCAACAGACCTCAGCTAGTAAAGTGGAAATCGATCGAGCCAAAACTCAACTCCGCGCTGGCTACTTATTGTCTTATCGTGATGTAAACAGTCAAGCTCGCCAACTGGGTAACGACGAAACCACTGTGGGTGATTATCAATTCACTGATAAATATCTAGCCAATGTGCTAAAAGTGACTGCTGCTGATGTGCAGCGCGTTGCTACTAAATATCTACAACCCGCCAAGCGGATCGTGGGCTTCTTTGAGCCAGACAACAGCAAAGGTCAACCTACCACTGGTGGTACTGGTCACAATGCTGCTGCCAACCTGGGTGCTCCCCTAGACCCCAGTGAGTTGCAAAAATATTTGCCCAAAGCTCCTGCTGATAGTCTGACTAGTACTCAAGGTTTGCCTCAAACCACTACCTTACCTAATGGGATGAAACTGCTACTCCTACCAGATCCCAGTAGCCCAACCGTCACTCTGCAAGGCAATATTACGGCTGGAACTGAGTTTGATTCCACAGCCAAAGCTGGTGTAGCTGGTTTGACGGCGAGTAATCTGATGAATGGCACTAAGTCTAGATCTGCCCTTGAAATAGCCAAAGGTTTAGAAAATCGTGGTGCTAGCCTGGGCTTTGGTGCTAGCCGCGAAAGCGTCACCGTTGGTGGCAGCGCTCTGGATGAAGATTTGCCGGTGCTGATTCAAACCCTGGGAGATGTATTGCAAAATGCCAACTTCCCAGCCAAGGACTTTAATAACAGCCGCCAGCGAGCGCTTACTGCTTTGCAGGCTGAATTAGATAATCCTAGTTCTGTCGCCCGTCGCCGCTTTCAACAGGCTATTTATCCTCAGAATCATCCTTTTACCAACTTTCCTACCCTGGAAACGTTGAAGTCGATCGATCGCCAAGATTTAGTCCAGTTTTATAGTCAGCTCTATCAACCACAAAACACCAAGCTGGCCTTGGTGGGTAACTTTAACCCGGCTGCTGCTAAACAGTTGATCGAACAGACTTTTGTAGACTGGAAAAACAATGGGACTAATCAAGCATTGACTTATGCTGAACCACAGTTACCAGCCAAGAATGTGTTGATTCAACCCACCATTGCTGGCAAGACTCAATCGGTAACGATTATGGGTAACAAGGCGATCGATCGCAAAGATCCGCGCTATTATGCGGCTTTGGTGCTGAACCAGGTAGTCGGTGGTGATACCCTCTCTAGCCGCTTGGGTACCGAAATTCGCGATCGACTTGGCCTTACTTACGGTATCTATAGTAGTTTTGTGGCTGGTAAGCGTCAGGGTACTTTTTTGGTATCGATGCAGACTGACCCGAACAATGCAGCTTTGGCGGTAGCTAAAAGCATTGAGCTATTACGGGATGTGAAAAACAAAGGTCTATCGGCGGCTGAAGTAGACAATGCCAAACAATCGATCGCCAGTAACTATACGGTGGAACTTGGTTCTGCTGATGATGTAGCTGGAACTAGTCTGGGTAACTTGGTTTATGGTTTACCAGAAAGTGAAATCCGTGATTTCCCTAACAAGATTCGATCGGTCACTTTGGCTCAGGTCAATCAAGCCGCGAAAGAACTGCTGCACCCTGATAACTTTATTGTGATCACAGCCGGACCGCCTTTGGGTACAAAGTCTAATGGTAAGCCTGAGGCTTCTGGTACTCCGATCAGTAGACCAGTTCCTAATCTTAATAATCAACAGTCTCAATCCAATGCTGTGACACCGGAATTTAAGCCCGAATAATCGTTACCTGTTGCCCACTAGCTGTCTGAGCCACCGATGTGCCCAATCTCTCTTCTAGCTCTGGTGCATTGTCACGGCGATCGAAGATTACTAACCAACCACTAGATTGCCCCAAACGATTTAAATAACTTTCGAGCTGCTCCAGACCTTTAGTTATAGGATCAGCTTTCTTAGTGCGCCATACCTTAATTTCAATGCCTAAAGTTACATCGCCATAGCGTAAACAGAGATCCATACGGTCGCGCCCGATCGCATATTCCCGCTCCAGAGTCCCGCCACCGTTAATCACTCGATGCAAAAAGGCCATCAAAACTAGATGAGGAGCAATTTCTGGGTAAGAAGCACTTTTTAACAGCGCCTCTCCATGCTGCAACCAGAATTCCATAAAGGCTGCTAAAAGCCGATCGACATCCAACTCCCCCATTGCTGTTAACCAACTAGGCGCAATCTGTGGCAAAGATGCCATAGGTGTTACCGTCAACACCCTTGGTAATACTTCTCGATAGATGGAATTAGCGATTACCAAACCTCCTTGGTCGCCCATCCGGCAAAGACCCAAATCTTGGACAAACTGAATATCTTCGTTGGGAATATTGCCCAACTCTAAGCCAGCCAACATTGGTTCAATAATCGCTTGAATCCGTTTCTCCCGCAATCGCTCAGCTAAACTATCAAGATGAGTATCTTGGCGACGAATCAAGATTTCTTTAGCCGTCATGATATGGTCAGTCGTGATTTTCATGGCTTCATCGGTTACTAGTTCTTCCACAATTTCTCTAGCAAGAGCATTCACTAACCAAGGCTGACCTTGGGTCAGCTCAAAGGCCAAAGCCGATGCCTCCGATGTAAAGACTTGTCCGGTATCGGTAGTGTGCTGCCTATACAGCTCTGCTACTTCCTCGGTAGTAAAGTTACGCATGGTGAGCGATCGCACTTTAATATTAAAAGGACTAGCTGTATGTAGTCGATCACTGCCACCGCTTGCTACTTTGTAATCTCGGACATCGCGCAGACCAATTAAACCCAAAGATTGTGGAAAGCTTTTGGGGCGGCGGGCGTAGCCATCACGCAGTTGCCGTAAAACTGTAATTAGAGCTTCATCTTGCAAAGCATCAATTTCATCAATAAGTAAGACGATCGGCGTAGAGCTATGTCGGCACCAGAGACCTAAAGCTTGACCAATAGTAGTGCAGTGGCTCCAATCGGGTGGCTGCAACTCCTCGGGCAGCCAAAAGCGGATTGCTTCATTCCAAGCAATTAAAAGTTGGCTCTGTGCTCCTAGGGGATCGCTGCCGAATGCTGCACCTGTTTCGGCAGAAACCACGACAGCCGTGTATTGACCTTGGCTGGTAAGCTGCTGTGCTAAAGCTTGAATGGCAGTGGTTTTGCCAACTTGCCGAGGCGCATGGATCACAAAGTAATTTTCTTGGTCAATGAACCGATCGATCCTCGGCAACCGACTGGCAGGCGGTAGCATGTAATGAATTTCTGGGCGACAGGGGCCAGCGGTGTTGAAGTGGCGAGGCATGGGAGGTACTGGGGTGATTTTCTTTCAGAAACATTCCGTGAACGAGGAGCTGGGGGGCGATTCTGCTGTGCAGACACTCTGTGAACGGACATGGCCATCATCCCAAAAATTGAATAATCATACTGTACTGGTTTGTAAATCATCATCTTCATTTTTATCGATATAGTACCCTCCATTTCTATAACATTTGTTTCAGCCTTCCCCCATGAATGGCCAGGTGTTAGAAAATAACAGGCTAGCGTAAGTTGTCTCGGCTACCTGAAAATCCAGGCAGCAAGCTAAATCAAAGACTTTTAGGTACCCTTCCCTTCACCATGATGAACAGCAACCAAACACCCACCAAGCAAGGCTTATACGATCCGCAATTTGAACACGATGCTTGCGGGGTAGGGTTTATCGTACATCAGAAAGGCCAGCAAACCCACTCGATCGTCTCCCAAGCCCTCACCATCTTAGTCAACCTCGACCATCGGGGAGCCTGCGGCTGCGAAACAAACACTGGCGACGGTGCGGGGATCTTGATGCAAGTACCTCACAAATTCATGCAGAAAGTCGCCCAAGCTGAAGGCATTACCCTGCCCGCTGCCGGAGAATACGGAGTGGGTGCCACCTTCGCTTCCCCTGATCCGAGTCAACGTGCTGCCAGTCGCCAAGCATTTGCCAAAGTCGTAGCTGAAGCTGGTCAAAAAGTCTTAGGTTGGCGTGACGTGCCGGTGGACAACTCCTCGATCGGGCACACTGCTAGAGCCAGCGAACCATTCATGCAGCAAGTCTTCATCCAGCGTGATCCTGGTTTAGCTGACGACCTAGCTTTTGAGCGGAAACTGTACATGATCCGCAAACTGGCTCACAACGCGATCGTTGCCACCGGCATTGATACTAGCTGGTATATTTCTAGCATCTCCTGTCGCACCCTGGTATATAAGGGAATGCTGATGCCAGAACAGGTCGGTCAATACTTCCCCGAGCTGCAAGATCCCGATATGGAAAGCGCATTGGCTTTGGTGCATTCTCGTTTCAGCACCAACACCTTCCCCAGTTGGGAGCGAGCACATCCCTATCGCTACATTGCCCATAATGGCGAAATCAATACCCTGCGGGGCAACATTAACTGGATGCAGGCACGGCAATCGCTGTTTGCTTCAGATTTGTTTGGCGACGACATGCAGAAGATTCAGCCAGTGATTAACGTGGATGGTAGTGACTCGCTGATTTTTGATAATGCCTTAGAATTATTGTCTTTATCTGGTCGTTCCTTGCCCCACGCCATGATGATGATGGTGCCGGAGCCTTGGAATGCTCATGAGTCGATGAGCGCTGAGAAAAAAGCTTTTTACGAATACCATTCTTGCCTAATGGAACCTTGGGATGGCCCCGCTTCGATCGCTTTCACCGACGGCACGATGATTGGCGCGTTGCTAGACCGTAATGGTCTGCGACCTTCTCGGTACTATGTAACTAAAGATGATTTGGTAATAATGGCCTCAGAAGCTGGGGTGCTGCCGATCGAACCCGAGCGAGTTGCCCATAAAGGCCGCATTCAGCCTGGTGAAATGTTTGTAGTCGATACAGCCAAGGGACGCATTGTTACTGATAATGAAATTAAAGACCAGATTGTCAATGAGCATCCTTACCGTCAATGGCTCGATCAGAATTTGGTGAGACTAGAGCAGTTACCAGCAGCAGCCAATATTCTTAACGATAACAACGGGAATCTGATTCAACAGCAGATGGCCTTTGGCTATACTTTTGAAGAACTACGCTTACTGATGGCTCCTATGGCACGAGATGGGGTAGAAGCCACTGGTTCGATGGGGACTGATACGCCTTTGGCAGTGTTATCCGATCGACCAAAATTACTCTATGACTATTTCCAGCAGTTGTTTGCCCAGGTGACAAATCCACCGATCGATTCAATCAGAGAAGAGATTGTGACTTCGGCGTTAACTACCATTGGGTCAGAGCGCAATTTACTGAAACCTGAGCCAGAGAGCTGTCATTTAATTGCCTTGAATTCACCGATTTTGAGTAACGCTGATTTAGCGAAGCTGAAGAATTTGAATCAATCAAATTTCAAATCAGTAACTATGCCAATTTTGTTCAACCCCAAAGAGGGGGTTGGTAGTTTGGAAGCACGGATGGATCAGATTTGTCAGCAGGCTGATCAGGCGATCGCTGATGGTGCAAGCATTTTGATTCTGAGCGATCGAGGTGTCAATCTAGAGCAAGCTCCTATCCCTGCACTGTTAGCAGTGGCTGGTCTGCATCACCACTTAATTCGCCAAGGTACTCGTACCCGTGTCGGGTTAGTCCTGGAATCGGCGGAACCTAGGGAAGTGCATCACTTTGCAGTGTTGATTGGCTATGGTTGTGGCGCAATTAATCCCTACCTAGCATTTGCGACGATCACCGATATGATCGAGCAAAAATTACTGCTAGATACTGATCCCCAAACAGCGGTGAAGAACTACATTAAAGCTGCTACCAAAGGTGTAACTAAAATTGCTTCCAAAATCGGGATTTCTACCATCCAGAGTTATCGCGGTGCTCAAATTTTTGAGGCGATCGGCCTCAACTCATCAATCATCAACAAATACTTTACTCGCACTGCTTCGAGAATTGCGGGTGCTGATGTAGCTGTAGTTACCCAAGAAGCTTTAGCTCGGCATAGTTACGCCTTCCCCGATCGGCCAGCTAAAGGCCAAACATTGGCTGTGGGCGGTGATTATCAGTGGCGCAAGGATGGCGAAGCACATTTGTTTAATCCGGAAACCATTCATCTCTTACAAAAGGCCGTGCGGACTGGTGATTATGGGCTGTACAAAAAATATGCAGCCTTGGTCAATCAACAAGACCATGAGCACTTTACCCTGCGGGGATTACTAGAATTTAAAGACTGTCAGTCCATCCCGATCGAAGAAGTCGAGCCGATCGAAGCCATCCTGAAAAGATTTAAAACCGGTGCGATGAGCTATGGTTCGATCTCTCAGGAAGCTCATGAAGCACTAGCGATCGCCATGAATCGAATTGGTGGTAAATCCAATACTGGCGAAGGCGGTGAAGACCCCGAGCGCTATACTTGGACTAACGAGCAAGGTGATTCCAAAAATAGTGGGATCAAACAAGTAGCCTCGGGGCGGTTTGGAGTAACTAGTTTGTATCTTTCCCAAGCCCGCGAAATCCAGATCAAGATGGCACAGGGAGCAAAACCTGGTGAAGGTGGTCAGTTACCTGGTAAGAAGGTCTATCCTTGGATTGCCAAAGTACGCCACTCTACGCCGGGAGTGGGATTGATTTCGCCACCACCCCACCACGATATTTATTCGATCGAAGATCTCGCTGAACTCATTCATGATCTCAAGAATGCTAATCGAGCAGCGCGGATCAATGTGAAGCTGGTATCAGAAGTCGGAGTAGGGACGATCGCGGCTGGAGTTGCTAAAGCCCACGCGGATGTAGTACTAATTTCGGGGTTTGACGGTGGGACTGGTGCTTCGCCTCAGACTTCGATTAAACATGCTGGTTTACCCTGGGAACTAGGACTGGCTGAGACTCATCAAACCTTAGTCCTCAACAATCTTCGCAGCCGGATTGTAGTGGAAACTGATGGTCAGCTTAAAACTGGTAAAGATATCGCGATCGCGGCTCTCTTAGGAGCCGAAGAATTCGGTTTCTCCACCGCGCCATTGGTAACTCTGGGCTGCATCATGATGCGGGTCTGTCACCTCAATACTTGCCCAGCCGGTATCGCTACCCAAGATCCACAGTTACGAGCAAGCTTCGTGGGCGACCCTGAGCATACGGTGAATTTTATGAAGTTCATTGCTCAAGATATGCGTGAACTAATGGCACAGCTTGGTTTTCGTACCCTCAATGAGATGGTCGGACGCACTGATGTGTTGGAAGCTAAGGCAGCGATCGATCACTGGAAAGCCAAAAACATCGATTTATCCAGTCTGCTCTATCAACCAGCAGCGGGGCCGGAGGTAGGTCGCTACTGCCAGATTCCACAGGATCATGGCTTGGAGAAGTCTTTAGATATGACTACTTTATTGGAGTTATGTCAGGGGGCGATCGAAGATGGTAAATCGATCAAAGCTACTTTGCCAATCAAAAATGTCAACCGGGCTGTAGGCACAATTTTGGGTAACGAAATCACCAAGCGCCATTGGCAAGGTCTACCAGCAGACACTGTGCATCTCCATTTCCAAGGTAGCGCTGGCCAGAGCTTTGGGGCTTTTGTGCCACCAGGAGTAACCCTGGAGCTAGAGGGGGATGCTAATGACTACATTGGCAAGGGTCTGAGCGGCGGCAAGATTATTCTGTATCCCTCAGCGGCTTCTACTTTTGCAGCAGAGGAGAATGTGATTGTGGGCAACGTGGCGCTGTATGGTGCTACTAGTGGCGAAGTTTACATTAGTGGCATGGCTGGGGAGCGCTTCTGTGTGCGTAACTCCGGGGTGACTGCGGTGGTGGAATCGATCGGTGATCATGGCTGTGAGTATATGACTGGCGGTAAGGTGTTTATTCTGGGCAAGACCGGTCGTAATTTTGCGGCGGGAATGAGCGGTGGGGTGGCCTATGTGCTAGATGAGCAGGGAGATTTTGCATCCCGCTGCAATACTCAGATGGTGGGCTTAGAGACGCTCACTGATCCTTCGGAGGTTGCGGAGGTGCGGGTTATTATCCAGAAACACGCTGACTATACCAAGAGTGCAAAAGCGCTGCGGTTGTTGGCTAATTGGGAGGCGATCGTGCCCAAGTTTGTGAAGGTGATGCCCCGTGATTATAAGCGGGTGTTACAGGCGATTCAGAATGCGCTGTCTGCGGGGTTGAGTGGTGATGATGCCCTCAATGCGGCCTTTGAAGAAAATGCCCGCGATGTGGCGCGGATTGGTGGTAGCTAAGTAAAGTTAACCAAATCTCTGCCAAATTTGGGGAGGTTTGGTTTTCTCCTGACCTCATGAAATAAATTCTGATTTACTAACAATTATATTTGAAAATGACTGAATTTTACAGGTATACGGCTATCATGAAACAAGCCGTACCAAAGCGATGAGCATCCTGAACAATGGATTCCGGGTAAGTGATAATGATTAAGATTGGCTAGGAAAAGGGATATATTTTTTTATGGTTAGAAGATTCAACTGATTACGCTACAATCTGAGGCATCTCCAAGGTAATGTAGGAATCAACAAATGTTCAATAGTCAACACTTGACTTTCGATCTTGCAATTGGATGGTTGGACAGGATTCTACAGCATCTCATGAGCCATGAAAAATCTGTTAGTACTGAGAAGAATTAAACCAATTATTTTCTGATTACGAGCTAGCCATGATACCAACAGTAGAATATGATAAGAGACATTAGTAAGTCGGAGTAGTTATGTCACAACTTCTTACCCCCGTTATTTATCCAGACAGCGACGGTCAGCCGATGTCAGACAATACTAAACAGTTTCGCTGGATTGTCACCATCAAAGAAAATCTGGAGGCAATGTTTGCCGAGAATCCAGATGTATTTGTTGCTGGTGATTTACTCTGGTATCCGGTGGAAGGTGATAATACTATTCGTCGTGCCCCTGATGCGCTGGTGGCTGTTGGTAGGCCAAAAGGCGATCGGGGTTCTTATCAGCAGTGGCAAGAGGGCGGTGTTGCACCCCAAGTGGTTTTTGAAATTCTTTCTCCTGGCAACCGTCCTGGTGAAATGATTGCCAAGTTCCAGTTTTATGATCGATATGGTGTAGAGGAATATTATCTCTATGATCCTGACAAGATAGATCTTACTGGTTGGGAGCGTCAAAATGGAGCGCTACAAGAGATACCCAATATACAGGGATGGGTTAGTCCTCGATTAGGTGTTCGTTACCAAGTAAACACTGAACTAGAAATATTTTTGCCAAGTGGTCAGCCTTTTTTGACTTTTCAAGAGATTGCGGCTAAAGCCAAGCTGGCGGAGGAAAATGCCAATTTGGCTCGGCAGCGAGCTGAGTTGGAGCAGCAACGAGCTGATTCAGAAAGTTTGCGGGCAGAAGAATCCGATCGCAAAGTTCAACTATTGACCGCTAAACTAGTCGAGATGGGTATTGATCCGAACAATATACTCGGCTAAACATCAGTTTTATTGGTGTAAAAAGTTTTGCAGTATGGCTTTGAGGTTAGAGATATCGCAGTTATACGAAAAGTCGCAACAATCCATTCTGCTAATGTTGGTGGTAATTGTGCATCGATCCAAATGATCATGCCGTTAAACGAGGGAATTCTGTCCGTCGGGCTGCGAATAGTAAACAAGCCTGAATATCTTCTGGCTCTAAGTCGGGGAAATCTATTAATATTTCTGCAGCGGTCACATTCTCGGCCATCATTTCCAAAATATCACTCACTCTAATTCGCATTCCGCGAATACAGGGTTTTCCACCACACTGTCCGGGGATTTGGGTGATGCGGGTTAATTTTTCTGTTGAGGATGTCATGTTTTATACTTAGTAACATAGCTTATTGTACCTAATCATGGGGTCACTGCTGGCTTCGATCGGTGATCATTTGGTTGGTTTGGCTTTATTGGTGCAAAAAGTTTTGCAGTATGGCTTTGAGGTTGTTGCCATTGACGAGTTCAAAGAAGGCTTTGGAGCTGTTACTGGCGTTGGTGGTGAGGGCTTGGATGATTTCGATTTGTTGGGGGCTAGGATTGTGAATGAAGGAGAGGCCGATCGCTGTGCTGTAAGAGAACAGGATGAGCGCAAGGCATCTTCAACTCTGAATTTAAACTATGCCAGACCAAGAACTTTTAAGCCGGGTTATTACCACCCCCAAAATCATGGCAGGTAAACCCGTAATTAATGGCACTCGCCTGACTGTTGAATATATCTTAAATCTACTTGCCCATGATGCTACGATCGCAGAAATCTTGGTAGAATATGGTGGTTTGATCGAGGCAGACATTAAAGCCTGTCTTTTGTTTGCCTCTCGCTCTTTAGAGAGTGCCAGTTTTATGCCACTAGCGATGGAGACAGCTTGAGTGCGATTGTTAGTAGATGAGAATGCGGGTGTGGTTGTTGCAAACTGGTTACGGACTCAGTTGTTTTACTACGGCTTGAGAATGAGCGATCGACTAACAAAATTGATATTTTGCGACGATTGTTAGATGAATACTCTGAACAGTTAGCTGAAAACTTTAGCGTTCGTCATCATGACGCGAGCGATATCTGAGGCCATCGACAGAGACTCCTTTAGCTCCATGAGTTCGCCCGTAGCATTCAATCCAGCTAGCATAGACATCGGCACCCACATACAAAATACCGTGGCCCTGATCTGAACTATCAAACCGGCCTTTGCCTGTTTGATCGAAATACAGACTAGAAGAAAAGTCTTGAGCATTTAGTCGATAGCAAGTTTCTTGAGTGCAGAAAGTCGGCAGATTTCTGGTCTGGAAATCTGCTGGAGGTGGGGAATCAGAGGATCTTTAGGCTGGATTGGGTTCACCATAACAGGCAGCAGCAGACACTACGGCATCAATATCACCAGCAATCAGACATTCTAAAGGTGTGCGATCGTTTAAGCGCAGGTCGCCGGTTTTCATAAACATTAGCTGCGTCCAAGCATCGAATTTTGATAGAGCCAAGAGTACTCGATCGAGTCCAGTCAATACTCCACCATTACGAAACTGCCAGAGCGGGTAAAAGTAGCCAC
>JANNEH010000098.1:0-5594 GCA_031378405.1 Synechococcales cyanobacterium OTE_75_metabat_409 | reverse complement strand
GGCTCGGCATGAATCCCATGCGATCGACCAGCCATCACCGTATCTTTGTGCTCGGTGGCACGAATCCGAATTTCGGCAGCTAATTGGTCTACATGCTCAATGATCAAATCGGCACTGGCCACCATTTGCAGTGCCAGGGCGGTATCCAATACATCGGAGCTAGTCATGCCTAAGTGAATATAGCGCCCGGCATCACCCACGTATTCATTGACGTTAGTCAAAAAAGCAATCACATCGTGGCGGACTTCTGCTTCGATTTCTAGAATTCGATCGACTTTAAAATCGGCTTTGGCTTTGATTTCGGTGACTGCTGCCGCTGGAATATAGCCAAACTCGGCTTGCGCCTCGCAAACTGCAATTTCTACCTGTAGCCAAGTCTGGAATTTGAATTGCTCTGTCCAAATATTGCCCATCGCGGGCAATGTATACCGTTCGATCACTGGCGTTTCTCATGAATTCTACTGCTGTATTTTAGCAGTGAACCGTCCTCTTACCTGAATGCCCGATCCTGCCAGAATCAGAGTAGGTGGGTTCGAGTTATTGTAGGGTGGGCACTGCCCACCACCTAGGGTTCAAGTTACTTGGAGAAGTGCAATTATTTAAGTCGTGGGCAATGCCCACCCTACAATACTAAATTTTCAACAAACTCTTATGACCGATATTCCCCATGCCGATCGACAGTTTATTCCGATCGACTGCGCCATTATTACTATCAGCGATACCCGCACGATCGAAACCGATACTGGTGGACAATTAGCTCGTCAGTTGTTGAGTGCGGCTGGCCATGTGGTGACTTTTTATCAAATTGTGCCCGATGAACCTGAGCAAATTATTGATTTGTTGGCAGCATTGGCTCAACAAGGGTCTGTCCAAGCAGTGATTTTGTCGGGTGGCACCGGCATTAGCCCTCGCGATCGCACCTATGAGGCTCTGATTGGTTTATTTGAAAAAGTCTTGCCAGGATTTGGCGAATTGTTTCGCTGGCTTAGTTATCCAGAGATCGGTACCCGTACTATTAGTTCGAGATCGATCGCCGGTACTTATCGGGGCATGGTGGTCTTTGCCCTGCCCGGTTCCAGAGGGGCGGTAGATCTGGGAATATCTAAAATAATTTTGCCGGAGCTGCCACATTTAGTTGGTCAACTCCGGCAAAATCAAAGGGTATCCAGAAAATTTCCTAGCGGGTAACAGCGGCGGTTCTGCCTGCTTGAAATAGACCAACAGCACTTTGGTAGGCCGCATCTTGGCTGGTAGTGGCGGTATCTGCTGAATCACTGCCACTATCTAGACCAACCACTCGCACATCGGGAGACACGCCCCGATGGCCAATGTCAGTACCATTGGGCGTGTAGTAATGGGCGACGGTCACCGCTAAGCCAGAGCCATCGCTGAGTTTGTGAACCGACTGCACCAAGGCTTTCCCAAAAGTGGAGGTACCTACGATCGTGCCCCGTTTATTGTCTTTGATAGCACCGGCTAAGATTTCGCTGGCACTGGCCGAATTACCATCGACCAACACGGCCAAGGGCAACTCGGTAATTGCAGTTTGGTCAGCGCGGGATTCATCGCTGCGCCCTTGCCGATCGACTGTTTTGACAATGACACCCCGATCGAGAAACATTCGAGCAATTTCGATGCTGTTTTGCAACAGGCCGCCGGGATTGCCGCGTAAATCTAAGACAAAAGCGTTGACTTTCTCGCGGTTCAAAGCCTGAATCGCGTCTTGCATCTGCTTGCTAGAGTGGGAGCTGAACTCTACTAGCTTGATGTAACCGACTTTGACATTGCCTTCTTGTTTGGCTTTGTACGAGACCGAAGAAACCTCGATTTGGGCGCGCTTGAGGGTGACATCAAAGACTCCTTTGCCAGTGCGGGAGAGTTTGACGGTAAGGGCTTGACCAGCTTCGCCTTTAATTAGTTTGGCGGCTTCGGCTACGTTCATAGTGGTAGTAGATTTACCATCGATCGAAATCAAGGTATCACCGACTTTTATTCCGGCCTGGTCGGCGGGGGATTTTTCCACAATTTCTAAAATTTGCAGTTGACCAGATCTACCTTGACCACTTGCTTCCCCTAAGCTAATCCCGATGCCGGTAATTTCGCCGTTGGTCTGGGTGGTTAGCGCTTCAAATTGGCGCGGGTCCATGAACCTGGTGTAGGGGTCGTCGAGCTTGCGTAGGCTCTGGCGAATAGCAGCATATGCTTCTAGGTTATTGGCGTATTTCCGGCTCAGCAATTCGCGGCGGACTTGCTGCCAATCGTTTTTGTTGAAAGTGCCGTCTACGTATTCGCGATTGACTACTTGCCATGCCTCGTCAACAAGTGCCTTGGGGGTGTTGGCAAATTGGCTGTTGGCGACCACCTCTTGCAGGAGGGGCTTGGCCATAACCGGCAGTGCCGTGCTGAGGGCAAGGAAACCGCTTAACAGAATCGTCAATCGTCTCAATGGCTGGCGAGGAAGTGGCTGCATAGATATATTACAGATAGGTAATACTCCCACAATTGCTTCAATGGGCGGTTAGGGGAAGCAAGTGGCAGATTTGTATATGATAGCTGCCATTGCTTCGATCGTGCTATTGAAATTCCTGGGATATTGGTTAGTTTGCCCAAAATCGATCGAATATCTTTCGTGTTAAAGAAGATCCTGTGAGTCAAAATCCCTGTTGCCTACCCACACCCTGCGCGAGAGAAGCTAATTAGTCGGAGCCGCGATTTGCCAACTGAGATCGGCACTGGCAATTAAGCTACCAGATAAAATGGCAGCACCATTCATGAACCAAATAGCATTAGACCCATTATTGTTTCGCCACAGAATATCGGACTTGCCATCGCCATTGTAGTCACCAGTACCTGCAATATTCCAATCATTAGTAACATTGGTAATAACCTGTGCTGAGGCGATCGCGGTACCGTTTATTCGCCACAGCCCTACAGTCCCATCATCGTTCCGCCACAAAATATCGACCTTCCCATCTCCATCAAAATCGTCCACACCCTTAATTTTCCAATCGGCAGTGACCGGAACAGAAAGATTGGTATTGGATAAAGTGGTTGCACCATCCATTAGCCTCACTACCACTTGACCATCATCTTTGCGCCATAAAACATCAAACTTACTGTCACCATCAAAGTCACCAGTACCTGCAATTTTCCAAGTATTACCAGGATTCACTACAGATAGAAAAGTAGCTGCTCTGCCATCCATTAGCCAGATACTAACCAGTCCGCTGTCATTTCGCCACAAAATATCAGATTTATTATCACCATTAAAGTCACCAGTGCCAGCAATCTTCCAATCTGTGGTGGGAGTGGGGAGAAATCCATAAGAAGCAATAGCAGCGCCATTCATCTGCCAGTTAGCGATCTGACCATCATTGTTTCGCCATAAAATGTCAGATTTTTTGTCACCATCAAAGTCACCAGTACCAGCAATCTTCCAGTTGTTGTCAACATTATTAAAAACAATGTTAGCAGAGACAATGTTCGCTCCATTCATTTGCCAAAGGCCAACTGTCCCATCGTTATTGCGCCAAAGAATATCAGCCTTTTTATCATTGTTGAAATCATTCCTAGTTGGAGCTGCTTCGGTGAATGTATGGGAATGAGTAGGCATTTCTTGGATGGACAGGGTGTGATTTTCTTCGCCACCAGTTTGTCCCTGAAGATAATTGGACAGACCTGGACCTTGCCCCACATCAATGACAGCTCGATCGCTAAAATTTGGTAAAGCAAAGTTAGTTTGACCATTCCCACCATAATTTGTACCAAGGAGCGAAAACAGTGCTTGGTTTTGATTAATAAGAAGCACCTGACCACTGGTATTGGAAAAACCACTACGAAGACCAAAGTTTACCCCAGCAAATATCCCAACTTGAGTGATGAATGATTCCGTAGCGCTGAAATAAGTATTAGTATGGTCGTTGCCGATCGGTTGCAGAATGTTGGTGGCAGTGGGGAAAAGGCGACCCCCTTTACCCAGGGAAGCAAACATGATATCGCCCGGTTGAGAAGCATGAGCTAAACCCAAGACATGGCCTTGCTCATGTTCGATCGTCGTCAGCAGATCATAGGCACCCAGAGCACGTTCATCGGTAGCCAACAGCTCACCAGTGAGCGGGTCGGTAGAACCAAACTCCACATTGTCCGCAGGAGTGTCATCTACAAACCATTTAGTATTGGAGGCATCGGCATCAATAGTAATAACATTATTGGCAGCATAAACGGCCAGATAGCCCGGAGCAAGATCAGCGATTTTATAGGTCACTTTTTCTAGCTGCGCGATTTGTGTATCATTGATGCCCGCTGCTTTCCAGCGCTCAATTGCGGCTTTGGCCAGATTATTAATAGATTCGATCGCGGCTGTTTCGCTAAGAGTCTGGACACTCGTCACCAGACCAGTAACCTCAGTACTGCCGGTATCAATGTTATTTGTCCCGGTATCAGCTTGCAGGTTGCGGGAGGGATAAACTCCTTGGGTAGCAATTTCGTAGCTGAGGGCGATCGAGGGTTGCCGGTTAGAGAATGCTTGCCCACTGCCACTAGTACCAGTAACAGTTGCCGGATTTTGAATGTTATGGGAGTGGGTTGGCAAATTCGCCGTGGTTAGGGTGACTGATTCTGACCCAAATAAAGAGCCAATCGGGTGAGTTGGCCCATCATCAATTGCAATGCGCCCCCGCAGGTCAGGCAGGGCAAAAGTGGTTTGCCCGTTACCACCATAAGTAGTGCCCAAAATTGAGAACAGCGCAGAGTTTTCGGCAATAGATAATAATGAACCATCGGCAAAGGCATGTCCTTGGGGAGCAAAGTTTCCGGCAAACCAGCCAATATGTCCTAAATCTTGGTAAAAACCTTCAGTAGTAATGATCGGACTCAGCCCCAGTGTGGGCTGCCTGGTGGAATGGGAAATGTTGTTCCCAACTGAAGAGACTGTGGCACCATTGACCGGATGAGTATGCGCTGGTAGTTGAGCTGAGGTAAGAGTAACGGTTTCGGTGCCAGATCTATCGCCCAAATCAACTGGAGTGAGTCCTGGCCCTGCTCCAGTGCCAATAGGGGTGCGTCCCCGTAAGTCTGGGAGGGCAAAAGTGGTTTGCCCGTTACCACCATAAGTAGTTCCCAAAAGTGAGAACAGTGCGGTGTTTTGGGCAATAGATAACACTTGACCTTCGCAGAGAGCATAGCCCCGAGGCGCAAAGTTACTTGCCAACTGGATGACTTCACCAAGATATGGGTCAACGCCTAATGTAGTCAGCGCTTGGGTTTCTGCGCTCAGGGCACGAGGCGGATAAATTCCCTGGAGGGCGATCGCATAAGTGAGCGTCCCGTAAGGTTGAAGATTGTTGAAGGGCTGACTGCCGCCAGTTACACTCGTAGAAACGGTGGCCAATTCAACGTTGGTTGATAATCCTGAAGCGAGAGTAATTACGGCATGGTCATCTTCGGTCTGTAATGTTGCCAACCTCTCGGGGGAGAGACTAACACCATTTACCAATAAACTAAAAACTTCTCCTTCATCACCAGCACTATCGACATTGCCATTTAGCAATCGATCGATTCGATGCCCTACTTCTTCTAAGATCACCGCAGCGATC
>JANNEH010000055.1:0-2557 GCA_031378405.1 Synechococcales cyanobacterium OTE_75_metabat_409 | reverse complement strand
CCATGCTACGGGGGTGTTAGGGGCAACGGGGGCGGGGGCGATCGAACATTTCAATCTAGATCCCGATCGCATTGTTTGTGTCGGCACTCTCAGCAAAGCTTTGGGTAGCTTAGGCGGCTATGTCAGCGGCAGCGCTAGGTTAATAGATTTTCTGCGCAATCGCTGCGCTAGCTGGATTTACACGACAGCCTTGTCCCCGGCAGATACGGCAGCAGCTTTGATGGCGATCGAACTAATCACTACCCAACCAGCTATCTGTCAGCAACTCTGGCAAAACATCGAGTATTTTAAAGAACTACTGGCTACTACCAGCATCAAAATGCTACCTTCAGACTCAGCGATTATTTGCTGGGAGTTACCAAATGCCCAGACTGCTTTACAGATGTCTGGGATGTTGCGAGATCAAGACATCTTTGCCCCAGCGATTCGGCCACCGACAGTACCCACTAGCCGGATTCGGTTTACTATGACAGCAGGGCATCGATCGACAGATATAGAACGATTAGCCATCATATTAGAATCATTAAGCGTTTAGGGTGGGCAGTGCCTACGTTCTATGTTTCGATCACCTTTGGCTCCCCGCTGTAGTGGAGCTGATGAGCGAGGAGGTGAGGATAGATTTGTTCTGTGCGATAAGAGTAATGCTTCAAACGAATGGCTTGTCGAAACCGATCTAGAAGTTTAGGTGAGGCAAATGGCTCCATAAAAATCGAAGAAAAATGAAGATTATTACAAAATGTTAGGAAATTATTGCTCTATCACGCAAGAGCGTTTAGACTGAAATCGATCCAGTTTAAATGCCCAATTTGGGGTGTTATACAGACAAATGTCGGAATACGCACCTAATTTAAGGAGGTTGTACTGAACCCATTGGTATAAACAGTTGTTAGTCGTCAGAGGAATAATAGAAGCCAAGTTTGGACTCCCTTGCACAAAGTTGTATTGAGTCCGGCACCGTTTTCCTATGACTATAAAACTCGATAGTATCAGTCTTGTTTACAACAAAATTGGAGAAGCATATGTCTACACCTGAAGAGACTGAAAAAATCACAATTAACAGTACGACCTCACCAAACGACAATACTTGGCACGAGCGTTCTGATGCTGACAAGATTCCGTGTCCAGCGCTCTTGACTTTCTACAATAATGACTTGTTGAATCCAGACGAATACGGCAATGTCACCACCGCCCAGTTGGACGATGTTCTTGCAAACGTTGGCATCAATGCCACTGTTCGGAAAGTCCTCGTCAAAGGTGCCGACAAGACTGACGAAATCCCTCACAGTTTCAACCTTTTTGCCCTACGCGATTCCAATCTCGATCACAGCGGAAGCACCGGCATCCGAGATCCAGAGATTAATTCCGAGAAGTTGGAGAATGCCCTGCTGAAGTTCAGTGAGAATGATCGCATGTATGCCGAGCACTTTGCCGCCGCTGCTAATCAGGCTCAACTACAAGACCCTGGCTTTAAGGGCACTATTATTCAAACTTTGGAATTCACCGCTCTTCTCGAAGTGTTTGGTCGCATGGATGAATCCAAGAAGCGCTATCTCACTGTCGATGACGTGAAGAGCCTTTGGATTGACGGCAAGTTTCCTAAAGATTGGCAACCGCGCGCATCTGATGAAATCGGCGTTGATGACGTGGTAGCGGGGGTGACTGTGATAGCTGTGAAACGTTTGTTGCAGCTTTTAGGGATCTAATCGCGCACCAGTGGTTGGATAACTATTGATAGCGGCTGATCTTCTGGATAAAGTAATACCAGCAAATTATATTCAATGTAGTTATTGAGGTGGGCTATGCTGCAAGACTGGGACGACTATTACAATAACCATTTTGATGGATATAAGAGCAAGCTTGATGTTCGGGATGGCTGTCATCCGCAAATGTTTAAGCATGGAGATACTCGCAATGCCATAGTTTTAGTACATGGATTAACAGATTCTCCGTATTTCCTTAGAGAAATTGGTGAGTACTTTTGCAATGAGATGGGTTTTGATGTTTATCTACCTTTATTGTGTGCTCACGGGTTAAAAAATCCAGAAGATATGAAAGATGCTTCGGCGGCTGAGTGGCAAAAGAATGTTGATTTTGCAGTACAAGCGGCTCAGAAAAGTGGTGGCAAGGTATCGATCGGTGGTTTTTCCACTGGTGGGACTTTGGCAGTTAATCTGGCAATTTCTCAACCTCGAATAATTAATGGTGGCATTTTCTTATTCTCGGCAGCATTGGGTTTAGCTAATGCCGAAGGCAATTTGCTAGAAAAGTTATTGCGAACTCCATTAGCTGTATTTTTTGATCATTTAGCAAACACTAACCTAGCTAATGATTCTCCTAGTGGTAATCCTTATCGGTATTCTAGGATGGATATTGGTGGAGCGGCAGAATTATCAAAATTAATTGAAAAAGTAGATCAATTAACTAACGATAATGCAGTTTTACAACCACTGTTTGCAGCCCACTCAGAGGCCGATACTACAGCATCTATTGAAGATGTAGAAAAATTAGTAATGCGATCGCCCAGAGCTGAAATCTTCAGAATTGGTAAATATTTTGG
>JANNEH010000002.1:0-4344 GCA_031378405.1 Synechococcales cyanobacterium OTE_75_metabat_409 | reverse complement strand
TTAAGCGTATCTTGCATGATATTCAAAGTCGTTCTCTAGACGAAGGTAGATGGGAAATGTATGCAGGGTGAGATGAAGAGGTTTCGACCCAGATGAATTTAAACGGATTTGAGTTGAGTCGATACAGTGTAGCCAGACTGCATCCGGAAAGAGATAGTCGTGAAAACAACCAGAGCGCCAAGGAGTAATGCCCCGATCGATTGATGAGCCACCGTGAGAGTCGCAGCCTGCAAATGCAGTCGAAACGTGGCCATACCCAAAGCAATCTGTAAAACAGTCAGCAGGGCCACACCACCACTGAGCTGGCGCAAAACCTTGTTCAAACCAGTAGTTCGCCACACCAACAATAAGAATAGCAATACGCTGAGAGTCGCTGGAATCACGCCCCACAGGTGACTATGCATCACTCCGCAGAGTCTATCATTGCCAAAACATTGGTGCAAAGCCCATTGTGATCCTACCAAGGCACCGAGTAAACTCTGGCCATAGATCAGCAGGGCGCTGATCCCGGAGGCGATTGTCAGCCATTGACTGCTACTGCCATTGGCAGGTGACAAACTACTGCCAATGACCAACAACACCGAGAAAAACAGTAATGCCGTTCCCAAATGAGCCGTGACAATATCAAATCGCAGCAGCTCTGTGACAGTAAAAGCACCCAATGCAGCCTGTGCCAAAATCAGCAATAGTGCCAGCATAGACATTCCTGGCAACCAAGCTGGCAAAGACTTTCGGCTCCACCAAGAGCGACCACAGAGGGCCACAGTACTTAGCAAAATTAGGCCAGCATCTAAACGGTGAAACCATTCCAAGAAAACTTGTAAGTTCATTTGTTGGAGGGGCACCGCCTGACCATAACAGAGTGGCCAATCGGGGCAAGCCAGACCAGCATTCATGACTCTGGTGGCGCTGCCTACGGCCATTAACAGCCAGGTGGCTACCGCAATTTTCCAGACCAACTGATAAATTTTATTGGCAGAATTAACTGATAGAGATTTAGTTGGCAAAGATGTAGTCAGAGACTGACTATTCGGCGTAAAAGTGGAATCTGACATATCGGCCTTCTACAATTTTTTTACCTTTGCAGGATGTTACCAGCGACTTTCGGTTTTACAGATTCAACCGTATCTCCCGATAGGATTAGTGCAGAAAATCAATGTAATCTTTTAACAACAATGCCCAGAATTGTGAATAACAAAACCGGTCAAGGATTTTCTTTCGTCGCAAGTTATCATAAGCTAGCACTCCCAATTGGGGATCGCGGGAGGTAAATTCAACTCTTAACAAATCGCAACAATTAGCCCAGTCTGAATCGATCGATAGTTAAATAATTCTGAAGATTGTTAACTTATGGCAGAGTTTTCCAAAGGTCTGCGGTAAATTAGCAGTAATGCCGGAAACATTGCATTCTGTTTACATGAGTTGGTGTGTTACTGACATTTGGTCATGTTTGATATGCTGTGCACTGGATTCGCGAACTTTTCAAGCTGATCGATACGGTATCTATAAAACATGGCAAGTATTCCCAATTCTATTTTGACCTTAGTTGCCGGAATTGGCCTCACGGTAGTGAGCCTTTGGTATGGCTACAACAACGGTCTGATGCCGGTGGCAGCTTCCGAAGAAGCCACCCACGTCGATGCTCTCTTCAACGCCATGATGGCGATCGCGACCGGGTTATTCATCATTGTGCAAGGTGTCCTGGTCTACTCGGCGATTATGTTTCGCCGTAAAAAAGGCGATACTACCGATGGGCCAGCGATCGAAGGCAATGTGCCGCTAGAGATCTTCTGGACAGCGATCCCCGCTGCGATCGTCCTCTGGATCTCTATCTATAGTTTCGAGATTTACGGCGAAATGGGTGGCTTCGATCCCTCGGCTGCCAACGATATGCACGCTATGCACGGCGGCAAAAACTCCGCCATGGCCGCAGAAATGCCTGGAATGAAAGGCATGGCGGGTATGGAGCAACAGCAAATTGCCAGCGGAATCGGCGCTTCACCCGCCAGCCAAGGCAAAGAAGCAGCCGTGAATGTGAGTGTCACCGGTTTGCAATATGCCTGGATCTTCAACTATCCCAGCACCAATATCACTGCTGGTGAACTGCATGTGCCAGTAAACCAAGAAGTCAAGCTCACCCTCAAGGCCAATGATGTGATCCATGCCTTATGGATTCCCCAACTGCGCCTGAAGCAAGACACTATTCCTGGCGAAATCACTCAACTGCGCTTCACTTCCAACAAAGTTGGCACCTATCCGATTCGTTGTGCCGAACTCTGTGGTGGCTACCATGGTTCGATGGTTACTAACATGATCGTCGAAACTCAAGAAAACTACGATACTTGGGTGGCTAGTCAAATTCAGCCTGCTGAAACCACTGGCTCAGCGGTGATGAAGAGCACCCTGGCCTCCATTGAAGCCATGAATCCTGCCACCATGCCCACTCATGAATATCTGGCTCCCTATGCCCGCGAGATGGGTGTAAAAACCGAAATGCTCGCCAAGCTGGTTCGCGACCAGCAAGCCAAAAACCACATCCACCTAGATAGCTAAATCATGACTGCCAATATTTCCCTCCCACCCGTTGCGGAGCAAGCATCTCCCAGCCACGGCCACGGCGAACGTCGTTGGCAAGATTTTTTCACCTTTAATACCGACCATAAGGTGATTGGCATCCAATATATGGTGATGTCTTTCTTCTTTTATCTGGTCGGTGGCTTGCTGGCCGAAGGTATTCGGACTGAATTAGCCACCCCCGATCCCGACTTGGTAGATCCAGCTCTCTACAACAGCCTGTTTACCATGCACGCCACGATCATGATCTTTTTGTGGATCGTGCCAGCGGGTACCGGTGCTTTCGCGAACTACTTGATCCCCTTAATGATTGGGGCGCGAGATATGGCGTTCCCCCGGCTAAACGCCGTAGCTTTTTGGATGCTGCCTCCAGCCGGTGTAATGCTGATTGCCAGCTTCTACTTCGGCACCGCCCAAGCCGGTTGGACTTCTTATCCACCATTGAGTTTGACCACTGGTAAAGTGGGCGAAGCCATCTGGATTTTTAGTTTGCTCTTAGGTGGGACTTCCTCCATTTTGGGTGGGATCAACTTCATGACCACCATCCTCAAGATGCGGGTGCCCAGTATGGGCATGATGCAGATGCCCTTGTTCTGTTGGGCAATGATTGCAACTTCGGCCTTAATCTTAATCGCTACACCGATTTTGGCTGGTGCTTTAATTCTGCTCTCCTTTGACTTATTGGCTGGCACAGCATTCTTTAATCCCACTGGTGGCGGTCATCCGGTAGTTTACCAACACATGTTTTGGTTCTACTCTCACCCTGCCGTCTATATTATGGTGCTGCCATTCTTTGGCATTATCTCAGAAGTTATTCCGATCCACTCTCGCAAGCCGATTTTTGGTTATGGGGCGATCGCCTATTCCAGTTTAGCCATTAGCTTTTTAGGTCTGATTGTCTGGGCACACCATATGTTTACCAGTGGCACTCCCGCTTGGTTAAGAATGTTCTTTATGATCACCACCATGATCATTGCTGTACCAACTGGTATTAAAGTCTTTGGCTGGCTAGCGACGATGTGGGGTGGCAAAATCTCCCTAAATAGTCCAATGCTTTTTGCGATGGGTTTTCTGTCTACGTTCGTAGTCGGTGGAATCAGTGGCGTAATGCTAGCAGCAGTGCCTTTCGATATTCACGTTCACGATACTTACTTCGTGGTCGCCCACTTACACTATGTATTGTTCGGCGGCTCGGTGTTCGGGATCTTTACTGGAATTTATCACTGGTATCCCAAGGCGATCGGCAGAATGTATAACGAGTTCTGGGGCAAGGTACATTTTGTGATGACCTTCGTGGGTTTTAATGTCACGTTTTTACCCATGCACATCCTAGGTCTACAAGGTATGCCCCGCCGGATTGCCATGTATGCACCGGAGTTCCAAACTCTGAACCAAGTTTGTACTTGGGGTAGCTATTTACTGGCGGTTTCTACAGTACCTTTTTTGGTCAATGCCTTGTGGTGTTGGTTTAAGGGCGAAAAAGCTCCCGATAATCCTTGGAATGCTTTGACTTTTGAGTGGATGACTAGCTCTCCACCAGAAATCGAGAACTTTGAAGTGCTACCTGTTCTGACTACTGGTCCCTATGACTATGGGGTGGAAGAAGAAGAGAAATTGGCAACGATCGCGGGCTAGACCAAAATATCAAACGTCCTTTACCATCCAGAATTTTATGCAGGGTTCGATCGATAACAAAAACCAATCCATCCAAATCTCTGGCACTGCTAAGTCCATAGAGGTTGCCCATGGCCACGAAGAACATCCCGATCT
>JANNEH010000050.1:0-35124 GCA_031378405.1 Synechococcales cyanobacterium OTE_75_metabat_409 | reverse complement strand
CTGGGGAAGAACTCGATCGCCGCTAACCACAAAGTGGCCATCCAAAAAAATATCTGCGGGGCATCAGGTTGAGTCAGAGTACCAAATGCCACTGTTAAGATCGGCATCAAAGAAGCTAAACCCAGGGTAATTAGGGCGACTTGGCGATCAAACAGGCGCTCAGCGGTTTTGTACAAAAAAATCAAAGAACCAGTGAAGACTAACAGGGCACCGATTCGCACAGTGAAAGGGTTGACTGCGCCAGTCAACCAAGTACCAAAGCCAGTGGTAAAAAAAACTAATAACGGATGATCGAAGTAGCTCCAGCTTGGATGCAGAGTATAGACATAATAATAGGCTTCATCAAAGCCGATCGGCAGCAAGATCGCGATGATCAGCCGGACAGTAAAACCGGCCAGCAAAATACTAGCGATCCAGCGATGATGCTGAGTCTGGAGCCAAGAGACGGGGTTGAGCATTGTGGAATTTTGATGCGGACTAGGTTCCCACATTTTAAGTGGCCGTGGTCACCTTGTAATTAATCCGCCATAACACCTACAAGAGAAGTTGTAGATAAGCTCATATACTACGTAAAATAAGACATATTGCTGACTGTATAGCATTTCTGATGAATGATTTCACTGCACAATGCTAATATACTCCCGTTAGGGTGCTAGATCTGTATGAAATATAAAAAACTAATAAATTACTAAGGCTGAAATCTAATGGCTAACATTACTGGTACTGCCGGAAACGATTTACTGAATGGCGATTTTAATGCCAGCAACACGATCGATGGCTTGCAAGGCGATGACACTATCAACGGCGGTTTCTCAAATGACACCCTCAATGGTGGTGAAGGAAACGATTCAATCAACGGTAATGGGGGCATTGACCTCATTAATGGAGATGCCGGAAATGACTTATTAATAGCTTCGGGCTACTTCAATGGAGCTACTCTCAACGGCGGCTTAGGCGATGATATTTTTGACTTCAGTAATGGCTATGGTGGCGGATTGACGATCGATGGGGGGGATGGCTTTGACCTACTGAAAAGCTACTTCGCACCTTATTACTCCAATAGCCCAGTGACGATCGACCTCAATAATGTTGATTTTGCTAGTTTGAATTTACCTGATATCAAATCTATTCAGAATGTTGAAGGCATCAAAGATTTTACTGGTGGTGAAGGTGCTGATGTAATTACAGCTTCTGGTAATAGCACTGTGGGGCATTTTATTGATGGTCGGGGGGGTGATGATAGTATTAGTGGCGGCGCGGGCAACGACACGATCGATGGCGGTTACGGTAATAACACGATCGACGGTGGTGCTGGTAAAGATGTTTTTAGAGTCAATCAATACTTTGGCGGCAAAAACACCATCGAAGGTGGTAGTGGCTTCGATGTAATCGAGAATATCGACAGTTACTTTAATGGCTATTCCGGTACGCCTTATAACATTGATCTAGATAACGTAGATTTCAGTAAGATTAGCATTCCTACTGTTGATGTCATTCAAAATGTTGAAGGGATTCAGAGTTTTGTTGGCAGCTATGGTAATGATACAATTACAGCTAGCGATGATATCAACAATACTACCAATCACAATATTTTTGGCAATAGTGGCAATGACCTAATCACTGGCGGAGCTGGGAACGATACCATCTATGGTGCCGATGGGGAAGACACCCTCAATGGGGGAGCCGGAAACGATTTGCTCAGCGAAAACTATGGCAATAACACTCTGAACGGAGGAGCTGGTAATGACACTATTAGTTTCGACAATTACTATTACTCCTTCGGCACCAACAGTACTGTTATTGATGGCGGTGAGGGAATTGACACTTTATCTAGGTTATTAGTTAATTCATCCAACTCTGTCTCGATCGATTTAGATAATCCAGACTCGGTGGTCTTGAAAGATATCCTGAAGGTACAGTCGGTTACCAGTATCGAAAGGATTCAAGATATCTACATGGGTAGTGGCAATGATGTAATTACAGCCAGTAGCAGTCAGCAGCATAACATTTATACTGGTGAAGGTAATAATCAAGTTACTAGTGGTAGCGGTAACGACAATATCAATGGTGGCTCTGGATCAGATACCTTAGACGGTGGCGCTGGTAATGACAATATTGATGCTGCCGACGGGGATGATGTGATTAAAGGCTCCGACGGCAACGATACAGTTGCTGGTGGAATTGGAAATGACAATATTGATGGTGGTAGTGGGGATGATTCCTTATATGGGGAAAGTCTTTACGGTAATTACGGTGCAGTGTTTCAGACAAATGACACAATCAGTGGCGGCACTGGCAATGATTATTTAGATGGAGGCACTGGCAATAACTTACTAGATGGTGGTGATGGTAACGATACCTTAGTCAGTGGTCTTGGTTCTAACAATATTTTTTTCATAGATGGAAACAATACTTTAAATGGAGGAGCAGGTGATGATGTATTTGTCTATACACCAGCAGTAGGAACCAATGTTGATGGAGGAGCAGGCTTTGATATTATTGATTCGCTCGATCTATCTTTCCCTCTTGGTGGAACAGCAGTATCGGTGGATCTAGATAACGTTAATTTTGGGGCATTGGGAATCGCTGGTGCAGCCAACATCGTTAATGTTGAAGGTATTCGCAATTTCACTGGCACTAATAGCAACGATGTGGTTACGGCTGCTCGCAAAATTGATCGATCAATTTTTGCTCTCATCGGAAACGATAACGTTACTGGTGGTGATGGCAACGAAACTATTTATGGTGCCGAAGGTCAAGACACCTTAGCTGGTGGTGGTGGCAATGATTATATTGATGGTGGTCAAGATAATGACCAAATTGCGGGTGGTGCCGGAGATGATAATCTCTATGGCTCTGATGGCAACGATTTGATCGACGGCAATGCAGGCAAAGATCAGCTTTCTGGTGGGAATGGTAATGACACCTTAAACGGTGGTGATGACAATGATGTGATCTATGGTGAAGATGGTAATGATCAGCTAGATGGTGGCGCTGGCAACGATACTCTTTATGGCAACTTAGGCGATAACACTATTAACGGCGGTACCGGTGATGACCTGATTGCGGCTGATAACGCTGCCAACAACTTAGTAGATGGTGGCGATGGTCGAGATACCCTCGCTTATGCCGATTTAGCTGCACGGACTACGGCCTTGACCATCGATTTAGATAATGTGGATTTGACCCAGATTATTGCCAAGGGTATTCAATCGATCGCCGGGATCGAAGCCGTTCAAGATATTCGCACAGGCAGCGGTAATGATGTTATTACGGTCAACAGCAAGCTTGATCGATCGATCAATAGCGGCGCTGGCGAAGATAAAATCACTGCTGGTGATGGTAATGACACCTTGGCTGGCGATGATGGCAATGATACCCTGATCGGTAACGGCGGCAATGACCTGATCTATGGTGAGCGCGGGATTGACTCGTTACTGGGGGGTGCGGGTGATGACACCTTGCTGAGCGGCAATGATAATGACACAGTAGAAGGTGGTGTAGGTAACGATTACATTGCTGGTGGCAGTGGTGTAGATTTGCTCAAAGGTGATGCTGGTAACGACACCATTTATGGTGAAGATGGCAACGACTCGGTCGATGGTGGGGATGGCAATGATCGTCTGTTTGGTAGTGCTGGTAATGATTCCATCGCGGGCGGTGCTGGTAACGATGATATTTATGATGAAGCTGGTAACAACCTGCTAAATGGTGATGCTGGTAATGACTCGATCATTAGTGGCAATGGTGATGACACCCTCAACGGTGGGGACGGCAATGATACCCTCGGCGCTGGTAGCGGCACCAATGTTTTAAATGGTGGAGCTGGCGATGATACCTTCGATATTTTTGCTGGCATCAACTCGATCGATGGTGGTGCGGGTATTGATGTGCTGAGCAACGCCGATCTATCAGCGACAATCTCGGCAGTGTTATTAGATTTGGACAATGCTAATTTCACTGGATTGAACCTGCGCAATGTTTCAGCAATCCAAAACGTCGAGCAAATCAAGAATCTCACCACTGGCAGTGGTAATGATGTAATTTCGGCAACCAGTAAGCTCGATCGCAGCATCAACACTGGCAAGGGTGATGATAGCATTACGGGTGGTACTGGCAATGACTACATCGCTGGTGATGATGGTAATGATACTGTCAATGGTGGCGCGGGCAATGATACCTTGTTTGGCGAAACCGGCAAAGACAAGCTCGATGGCGGCGATGGCGATGACAAGCTGTACAGTGGCGATGGCAGTGACATCGTAGCTGGTGGTGCTGGCAAAGACGATATCTCTGGTGGTAGCGGTGCCGACACTATTGATGCTGGTAGCGGCGACGACATTGTGTTTGGTGAAGATGGCAATGACCAAATCGCTGGTGGCGATGGTGCTGACACCCTCTATGGCAATGCTGGCGACGATATTCTGGATGGTGGCGTTGGTAACGACTACCTCTATGGTAATGATAGCAACGACCAATTGAGTGGTGGTGAAGGCAACGATTACCTAAGCGGTGGTGGTAGCTTAGATACCCTTGTTGGCGGTAATGGCGATGATACCCTTTCTGGCGATGCTGGCAACGATAACTTGGATGGTGGCACTGGCAAAGACATTTTAGATGGCGGTGAGGGTAACGACACCCTGGTTGGTGGTGCTGGAGATGATACAATCAGTGACTTTTCAGGTGGTAATAGCTTGAGTGGTGGTGATGGTAACGACAGCTTAACCGTCGGGGTGGGCAATAACTCGATCAATGGTGGTGCAGGCGATGATGTTATTTCGATCGGCAGCTACTCTTATTTTAACGGTCGCTTTGATTGGGGTAATAACTCGATCGATGGTGGTATTGGTAACGATATCCTCACCAATGCCGCATCAGCAGAAACCACGGCTGATCTAAACCTGAATTTGGATGCAGTAAACTTTACTGGTCTCAGCCTGCAAGGAGTCAGTAGTATTGCAAACATCGAAGCAATTCGTGACTTCACCAGTGGCGGTGGTAATGACGTGCTGACGGCATCTGGTATTAGCAACCACAATCTTAACGGTGGTTTAGGCAACGACAAAATCACTACTGCTGATGGTAATGATATTCTTGATGGTGGTGGTGGCAATGACACCTTAACTGGCGGGGCTGGCAACGACCAACTGTATGGTAGTGATGGTGATGACCAGTTATTTGGAGGTGCTGGCGACGATCGACTATTTAGCGGTGTGGGTAATGACTCTATTTCGGCTGGTGATGGCAATGACTACCTAGCCGGTGGCAGCGGCGCTGATACTTTGTTTGGCGATGCAGGGAATGATTTCATCTATGGTGAGTCGGAAAACGACTCGATCGATGGCGGCGCTGGTAACGATACGATCTACGGCAATGAAGGTGATGACACTATTCTTGGTGGTACGGGAGACGATCGACTCCTCGGTTTTACTGGCAATGACCTGTTGACTGGCGGCGATGGTAAAGATATCTTTGCTTTCGGCTTCGATTATCGTGCTTTTGCCAATGCCAATATGGGCGTAGATACGGTTTCTGACTTTACTGCTGGTCAAGATAAAATCGAGCTGTATCTGACAACTTTCAATGCTCTCGCTGTTGGTAACAATATTCAGACTTATCCAACGGCTCTAGATACGGTTAACTTTGCCTCGGTGGCTGATGATGCAGCGGCGGCAACTAATGCAGCCAAGATTGTTTATAGTCAGGCCACTGGCACATTGTTCTACAACACCAATGGCGTTGAGGCTGGTTTGGGTGAAGGGGCCGCTTTTGCCAAGTTCACTGGAAATCCTGCGCTGGCGGCTGCGGACTTTACGGTGTCCGATCGATTCTAGAAAAATCCAAGTTCAGAGAGGGCTAGCAATTGCTAGCCCTCTTTGTTTGTGCATTAGAATGACCTCGATATAGGCAAGACTGCCTGAAGAGCGGCCGTCAGTTATCAAGTTGGGGTCAAAAATCATTTTACATCAACGGGCTTACAAAATTTTATGCCCGAATCACCATAATTTCGCGCCCCGATGGGCTTGTATGAATTTCCGTTGTCAATCGTTCTTCTAGTTCTAGTGCATTATCACGTCGATCGAAGATCACCAACCACCCCGTATCCTGTCTCAGCCGCGCTAAATATTCATCTAGTTGCATCAATCCTTTTGTTAAAGGATCAACTTTTCTGGTGCGCCATACCTTTAGTTCGATGCCTAAGGTGACTTGTCCATAGGTTAAACACAAATCCATTCTGTCCCGCCCGATCGCGTATTCCCTTTCCAAAGTACCACCACCATTAATCACCCGATGCAGAAAAGCCATGAGTACCGAATGGGGCGCAATTTCTGGGTAGGAAGCACTTTTAAGCAAGGGTTCACCATGTTGTAACCAAAAAGCCAAAAAAGCATCGAGTAAAGCAGCAGTATCTAATTTCCCTTCGCTGGTTAACCAACTCGGACTAATAATTGGCAAACTGTCCTGTGGCCCTTGGGCTAAGACCCTTGGCAATACTTCTCGATAAATAGGATTAGCAATTACTAATCCCCCCGCCGGATCACGGCGGAGTAAACCTAAATCCACTAAATATTGCCGATCGTCATTGGATGATTCGGATAATTCTCGTCCTGCTAATATCGGTTCGATAATTGCTTTCACTCGATTTTCTCTCAAGCGTTCAGCCAAACTATCTAAATGAGTATCTTGTCGTTTAATCAAGATTTCTTTGGCAGTTAAAATATCTTGGCCAGTAACTGCTACTGATTCGTCAGTAACTAATTCTTCGACGATTTCTTTAGCCAAGGCATTGACTAACCAGGGTTGCCCTTGAGTTAATTCAAAGGCTAAATCTACGGCTTCTGGGGTAAAAACTTGTCCCGTATCTGCGGTATGTTGAGCATAGAGTTCCCCCACTTCTTCAGCGTTAAAATTGCGCATAGTTAGAGAGCGAACTTTGATATTAAAGGGGCTAGCGGTATTCAGCCTGTCACTACCACCTGCCGCTACTTTATAATCGCGGACATCTCGTAAACCAATTAACCCTACCGATTGGGGAAATCCTCTAGGGCGATTCGGATAACCATCGCGTAATTGACGCAAAATCGAAATTAAAGCTTGGTCTTGTAGAGCATCTATTTCATCAATTAAAATCACCAATGGGCGCATCGATGCTTGCGCCCAATCCTGCAAAGCTGCCCTGATTTTCTGCCCAGACTCCATTTTTATCCAGTCAGGAGGTTGGAGTTCAGCAGGGAGACGAAAGGAAATATTATCTCGCCAAGCACCCAAAATAGCATCTTCGGCACTGGCGATGTCGTGACTAAAAGGTGCGCCCACTTCTACGGACAGCATCACGGCGGTATATTTGCCACTAGTAGTAAGCTGCTGAGCGAGCGATAACATAGCAGTGGTTTTGCCAATTTGTCGGGGAGCATGGATCACGAAATAATTTTCCTGCGCAATCAGTCGTTCTAGGTTGGGAATACGACGAATGGCTGGAAGCATATAGTGAATATCGGCGCGGCAAGGGCCAGCGGTATTGAACCAGCGGGGCATAGGTTAACCGGGGCAAAAAGGGGTTGGCTTCAGTTTACTGTATGCCGCTGCAATGGAACCGAGCACTGCTTAAACACCGACAGACGAGCAAATAGAGCCGTTTTTCGCTATAAATGTAAAGAATATATTTACAAAAGTTCCACCCATGCTCGGTAAGTTTTTTCAGAAACCCAGCCCCGCCGAGAGTGACCGCGTACCCCCCGGTCAGTATCTCACCAACGGCTTTCCCATCATGACCTACGGCCAAGCCCCTGATGTTAGTCGTAAAGAATGGAAACTCAAAGTTTGGGGATTGGTGCCTCAACCCCTAACTTTTACCTGGGACGATGTAATGACCTTGCCCCAGCAAGAATTCACCGCCGATTTTCACTGTGTTACCCGCTGGTCGAAGCTAGATGTCACCTGGAAAGGCTTCAAGATCGTGGACTTAATGAAACTAGTGGGTGAATTAGACCCCAGTGCTGTCCAGGTGATGGAGCATTGCTCTGGTGGCTACAACACCAACTTGCCCTTAGTAGACTTTTTACACCCCAATAACTTTTTTGCCTACGAACTAAACGGCGAACCATTACCCCGCGAACATGGTGGTCCGATGCGCACCATGGTGCCTCATCTATATGCTTGGAAAAGTGCCAAGTGGATCAATGGGATAGAATTCTTACCCCAAGAAGAATCGGGCTTTTGGGAGCGCAACGGCTACCATGGTCGGGGTGAACCCTGGACAGAGGAACGGTATAGCTAATGTTTAGAGTAGTTTTTAAAGACTTTGATCAGAGCTTCGATCGCTGGACAGATGCTCTAGATGCTGGAAATAAGCTCAAGCCCAAGTGCCGCAGCTTGCTCCAGGATATCCGCATCAGCGAAAATAGCCAGGTGATTTGGGTTTACAGTCGATCGCATGTGCATCCGATGTATATGGGGCCGGGGACATACGATCGATTAGTGAAGCTATTCGTCAAAGAGAACACCGAGTCGGATGCTGATGAAATAATTTAGGCTTCGGCCTACTCCTCTACAATACGTTTATGGGGAGAAGCCCTTAGGCAATGCCACCGTCGATAAGTTAACGAAAGAATGAAAAATGGAACAAGTAATCCCAGAAATGAAATATGGCGAACGGGAAATTGAAGATGGTCAGCTTACCACTTTTCCCAATCCTCGCCCTGGTCGTAAATACGATATCAGTATCACCTTGCCCGAGTTTACCTGTAAGTGCCCTTTCTCGGGCTATCCAGACTTTGCCACTATCCACGTCACTTATTCTCCTGACCAACGAGTAGTAGAGCTAAAGGCACTGAAGCTATATATCAACAGTTACCGCGATCGATATATTTCTCATGAAGAATCAGCCAACCAAATTTTGGATGACCTGGTAGCAGCCATGAATCCTTTGACAATTACCGTAAAGGCCGATTACTCTCCCCGAGGCAACGTCCACACCGTCGTCGAAGTTTCTCATCAGCAAGCATAGATTCGGTGGGTATTGCCTAACAGTAACGCTTCGCGTACTGTCAGGTCGTCCGAAGGAATTATGGTCACCTTCACTCACCGCCATGGGAGTACTAAATAGAACAAGACCCGCACTAAGTGCGGGTCTTGCCTTAAAAACAGGTTAGGTCGTCGAACCTAGCCGTTAGAGTGAATCATCACTGGCGTAGAACGCGCCAACATCAGCCAATTGTTGTCTTCAGAGACATAGCCAATTTCCACCAAGTATTTCCGATCGGCACGGGGCACTGGTAAGTGCAGATCCCAAGCCAACTCGTCACACTCAAACTCCTGGAAATTGCTGGGTAAGTGATTGCTGATATCAACCTCCGTGACATCGTACATGCGCACCGCCAACTTGCGGCCACCTTGTTGACGCAACTGACGCTTTAGCTTCACAGGGACATCCCAATGTACATAAGCCTGGGCTGGGTTAGGAGAAACCAAGGTAATTTGACCTTCCTGTTGCAGCACACCAGTTTCTTCTGGACGAGTCTCAGTTCGGTTTTCACCAGTCACAAAAGACTTGGCGGCAGCTCCAGCACCCACGGCCAAACCAGCCGCTGCGGCAGCACCGCCTAAAACAGCAGAACCACCGGTACTCGCCAAACCTTGTACCCCATCAACGGCTCTATCTTTTAGTTCACCGATCGAGTCGAAAGGATTGAAGCCACCAGACATTTCTGGAGCACTTACTGTCGAAGGCTCCGACAAAATGGAATCATCAAAAGGATCTGGAGTTGCTTTTAAATCAGCCGAGGGCAAATCGAGAGGACCTAAATCACCTGACTTGCGGTTAAGCGCCGAAATCTCGGTTTCAAAGCTAGAATCTTCCAGGCTTAGTTCACCAGAATGATCGTCGTTGCTGCCCCACAGAGATTGTGCTCCTTGAGTCGTGGCAGCGGCTGCGCCACCGGCTAAAGCGGCTCCACCAGCAATTGCTGCACCGCCAAGATTTTGCCCGCCCTCTACAACATCACCGACTTTGTCTTGAATGCCTTGGCCGATATCACCAAAGCTAAAGCTATTGTCAGCTTTTAACTCATCAGATTTTTCTGCATCTTTGCTGCCAAAAAGTCCACCAGCCAGAGCGGCACCGCCAACTACTGCTGCGCCACCGGCCACAGCGGTACCTTTCAACAGGTCACCGGCTTTGTCGCCAAGACCACCGATCGGGTTGCCGACATCGGGCATGATGCCTTCCATAGCTCCGCTGGTACCAGAGGTAATCGAGTTACCCAGATCACCGGCTTTGCCTCTTAAACCTTCAATCGGGTTGCTCAAATCTGGAGTGAGATCTTCGGCTTTCTTCTTCAGACCTTCAAGGGGATTACCAATGTCGATTTTGGGCAGTTCACCGCTTAAATCGCCACTCAGACTAGCCGACTTGTCTACTACGCCCCTACCTAGACCACCAGCCAACGCTGCACCGCCAGCTACCACAGCGCCACCGGCTAAAGCAGCACCTTTCAACAAGTCACCAGCTTGGTCTTTGGCTACCGTGGCAGCACCACCGATCGCTGTGCCAGCTTTATCTACAGCATTGGTTGGTAAGCTCAAATCACCAGACAAAGGAATACCTGTATCTTGGCCATCTCTGTTGGTGGTAAAACCAGTGGTGCCAGTAGTAAAACCGGTAGTACCTGTGGGTTTGACATCATTTTCAGAGTAGAGGGGGTTTAAGCGCTTAGGCTCTTGCTGGACAGGATCTTTCTTTTTGCCACCTGCCAATGCCCACCAACCACCAACCAGTGCCAGTGGTATTCCTAGCCATACCCACCAAGGAATGCCACCTTTATCACCAGTAGTGGTGGCACCCGCAGCAGTACCTTCGGTAACTGTGGTGGTCTCTGGCTTGATACTTGCATTAGAGGTACTACCACCTACTGCTACCGGAGCAGCACCTTGAGCGGTGATTGGAGTAATGCCTGGGACTGCTGCAATAGCTGCTGCACCTTCCGAAGAATCCACAACTCCTAACAGTGCTTTGGCTCCTTCACTTGCCTTGTCCTTGCTGTATACATAAGACATTGGTTGAGAGAAAGCATAACGGGCATCATCGGGCTGCACCTTGTTTAAAGACAAGACCTTAACACCAGACAATCCCTTGACTTGGCTAACTGGCAGATAGCTAATGCCATTAGTCCCTAGCTTTTCTGCTACCGACTTGGCGCTGTTATCAGTCAACTTAATGGCACCTTTGCTGGTATTGAGGCCACTTTTGAACACAGAATAACGGGCAAAAGCTTGGCGAGTATCGCTGGTATCGGTTTGGTCGATGACTTTAATCGCCCCTTTGGAACCGCCAACCTTCGACCAATCTTGAATTTCACCCCGATAAATTTTGGCGAACTGGTCAAAACCAATATTGTCTTTAGCAAAGGTATTTTTGTCGCTGACAATGATGGCAATTTTTTCGTAACCTAAAGATTTAACGCCCAAACCCTTGGCCTGCTCTGCTGCCGTCAATATCCGGCCTGCGCCTACAATATCGGCTTCGCCCTTTTCTAAGGCTGCAATGCCTTTATCGGTACTGGTGTAAGTGGGTACAACTTCAGAGTCACCAAACTTCTTCTTAAATGCGTCTTGCAGACCCTTATTGAGACCCTCTAAGCTTTGAGAGCCGCCAACTTTAACCTTAGTGCCAGCGGGCAGAGAGGTGGGAAGTGGAAACTTAGTTTCCGCTGCTGCTTGGGCTAGAACTTTCGGTGTGGCTGCCACAAGCCCTGCCAGGAGGGATAGTGTTACTACCGAACTCGTTTGTATTTTCATTGTAGTAAAAGTAGTAATAACAAGGTCATTTGGATATTGTCATTGATCACATCATTTGAGATCTAGATGACTAACCAATTATTTCTCGATCGAGAATAAACATAAGGCATAACCCTGTTGGTTTGCAATAGCTGGGCAGCCCACCATGATGCTAGATAGGCTTATATCCATTGCCAGATATTGTAAACGTAGATGTGAAAAAAGTTGTCGCTAACGCAACAAATTTTAGGATTTTTGCTGAATTGAAGGTTAGATCGTTGACAAAATTACTAACTTACTCTTCTATTCTGTAACCCAATTCCGCCAAGCGTAAGCGCGACTGTCGCCACTTGGGTTGTACCTTGACAAACAGCTCTAGGTATACTTTTCCAGCAATCAGCTTCTGCATTTCTGCCCGCGCACCACTACCGATCGATTTCAACATGGCACCGGCTTTACCAATCAAAATTCCTTTTTGCGAATCACGTTCCACATAGATAGTCGCTAACACCCGAGTAATCTTGGCATCTTCTTGTACTCGATCGATAGTAACCGCCACAGAATGTGGAACTTCTTCGGTAGTGGAGAGCAAAATTTGTTCCCGAATCAGTTCGCCCATAATAAAGCGCTCTGGTCGATCGGTCACCAAATCTGGCGGGTAGTAAAAAGGGCCAACGGTCAGTTGATCGATCAACATATCTTGCAAGACGGCCACCCCGGTGCCCACCAATGCCGAAAACTCACAGATTGGCCAGTCTTTACCAATTGCTAGTTCTCGGTAGCTGTCCCGAATAGCGGTCAATCGATCGGCTGCTGGGGCAGTATCAATTTTGTTTAGTCCCAAGACCACTGGGGTTGGTGAATTCACCAATAGGTCAGCAATAAATCGATCACCACCCCCAGCTTTTTCGTTGCCATCCACCACCAACAACACCACATCCACGGCGTTAATTGCCGATTGGGCATTGTGTACCAACACCTCACCCAAACGATGGTGGGGTTTGTGAATGCCGGGAGTGTCTACCAGAATAATTTGCGCTCGATCGGTGGTCAGAATCCCCTGTAAGCGATTTCTGGTAGTTTGAGCAACCGGAGAAGTGATCGCCACTTTTTGGCCAATGAGCTGGTTCATTAAAGTAGATTTGCCCACATTCGGGCGACCCACAATGGCCACAAAGCCCGATCGAAAATCTGGCGGTGCCACTGGCAGCAGTTCAATACCTGCTAAATCTATGAGAGGAGTGGATTCTGACATCGCGCAAACACTGAGAGAGGCTTTGGCTTAGCCTACCACAAGCTCAGAGGTGAAAATTGAAGCGAAAACTGAGGAGTGGGTGCGGCGACCCTCACCCACCTTGCAATTTTCAGCGCAATTTTCAGCTAAACAGTCATAATATCCTTCTCTTTCTCGGCCAAAACTTTATCAATGTTGGCAATATACTTGTCCGTAAGCTTTTGGATCTTCTCCTGTAAGCCCTTAGATTCGTCTTCCGAGATATCGCTGCTTTTCTCTTGTTTTTTTACCTCATCAATCCCATCGCGGCGGATATTACGGATCGCCACTTTGCCTTCTTCAGAGTATTTGGCGGCCTGCTTAACTAGCTCCTTGCGGCGCTCGGTAGTCAAGGGAGGAATATTTAGCCGAATAGTCATCCCATCGTTGCTAGGGGTCAGACCGATATCAGACAAAGAAATGGCTTTCTCGATCGCCCCCAAACTGCTTTTGTCAAAAGGCTGAATGCTGATGGTGCTGCCATCGGGAGTATTAATATTGGCCAGAGACTTGAGGGGGGTAGGGCTGCCGTAGTAGTCGATCGTCACTCGATCGAGCAAGCTGGTGCTAGCTCTGCCGGTGCGAATGGTATTAAAAGATCTTTGGGTGGCTTCTACAGACTTCTGCATATGGCCTTCAATCTCAGCGAACTTCACAGGAACCTCCTACAATGGTGCCAATTTTTTCCCCGGCGACAACGCGCCGGATGTTTCCTTGCTCGAACAAATCGAACACAATAATAGGAATATCATTTTCTCGACACATCGCGATCGCGGTACTGTCCATCACCCGCAAATCTTTCGTAAGCACATGGGTATAAGTAAGGCTTTCGTAGCGCTTGGCAGCAGGGTTTTTTTTAGGGTCAGAATCATATACTCCATCCACCTTAGTGGCCTTGAAAATCACCTGGGCATCAATTTCAGCAGCCCTGAGAGCAGCGGCGGTGTCGGTAGTAAAAAACGGATTGCCTGAACCGGCTCCAAATATTACCACCCGCCCTTTTTCTAGGTGTCGGATCGCCCGCCGCCGAATGTATGGCTCGGCTATTTCTTGCATGGCGATCGCCGTTTGTACTCGGGTGGGTACACCTTTTTGTTCTAAAGCATCTTGGAGAGTAATGGCGTTCATCACGGTGGCAATCATGCCCACATAGTCGGCAGTGGCACGCTCCATACCCTTGGCTGAAGCCTGCATCCCCCGAAAAATATTGCCACCCCCTACCACGATCGCTAGCTGTACCCCACTGGCTACTACTTCGGCTACTTCCTGAGCAATATTTTGGACGATGGTTGGATCAATGCCATAACCTAAGTCGCCCATGAGTGCTTCGCCGCTCAACTTTAGTAATACTCTCTGGTACGCCATCGATCTCTCCACATAAGTTCCCAACCAAAGATATCAGAGATTGGCAGATTTGGAGATCTCTAGAGCAAAAAATAAAATCTATTATTAAATTATGGGAAACTAGTAGGCTTAACTTGTAGTCTGAAAACTGAAAGACCTAAAACATAGAGATAACATGCTGAGAACTTGCGGTGTAGTAATGGTCGGGATAAGTTTGCTTTGTCCAGCACTGGTAATCTTTGCTCCACAATCGTCCTTATCACTTCCTGCTGGTACTGTTGCGGCGGTCAATCCGGTCGAGATCTCTAAAATGGCTAAACCGCTGATTGTCTTGATTGAAACCGAGGGCGAAAACGGTTCAGGAGTGCTGATTGCCAAAGCTAACGGTCGCTACACAGTTTTAACTGCTGCCCATGTTTTGGCCGATCGACAAAAAACTTACCGTATTACCACTGCTAATGATGGTACCCAACACCAACTGATCAAAAGTTCGATTCAATCTTTCCCCAACAGTGTAGACCTGGCCACGGTAGAATTTGCCAGCTCTAACAGCTATAACATCGCTAAAATTGGTAATTCTGACAATGCTGCCGAAGGCAGTTCCGCTTTTGTGGCGGGTTATCCACGCACGACCCTAACTATCACCAACTCTGTTTACAATTTTCGAGAAGGAAAAATTATTGCCAATAGCGCAAAACCTATGGCGGGCGGCTATGCAATTATTTACAGCGCTCATACGCTCCCTGGCATGAGTGGTGGTGGCGTATTTAATGAGGCCGGAGAACTAATTGCTATTCATGGTCGAGGCGATATTGATAGCACTCTCAAAGCCGATGAAGTTAACCCTAACGTCCGTTTCAAAACTGGCAATGACTTGGGGATTCCGATCAATACCTTCGTGAAATTGGTCAAAAATTTATCTGCTCCTACTACTCTGATCGCGGCACAACCTGCCAGCAATCGCAGCTTAACTGAAGCCAGCACCTTTTTTGTCCAGGGTCTAGATAATGCTCAGAAAAGTCAACATACCACAGCGATCGCCAACTATAGCCAAGCAATTAAAGCCAACAGCCGTTTTGCTGCTGCTTATCTGAATCGGGGCATCTCTAAATCGGCGATCGGAGACAATCGAGGTAGCCTAGCTGACCAAAATAGTTCTTTAGCAATCGATCCCAACCAGTCAGTAGCTCTATTGAATCGGGGGGTAAACCGCTATAACCAAGGTGATAACGCCGGAGCCTTGAAAGATTATAATGCTGCGATTAAATTACAACCAGATGATCCGGTTGCCTATTTCAACCGGGCGATTGTTAATGTTGATTTACAGCAGCGAGAAGAGGCAGTGGCCGACTATACCAAGGTGATTGAGTATTGGCCAACGTCTGCTTTGGCCTATTACAATCGCGGTATTTTGCAAATGCAGTTGGGCAAAAACGGCGCAGCATTTGAAGATTTCGATCGAACCATTGCTATGCAACCCAATCATCCCCAAGCCTTGCTCAATCGCGGCAATCTGAAGTTTCAATTGGGCAATGGCAGCGGCGCAGTCAGCGACTACACTCGGGCGATCGAGCTAAAGCCCGACTATGCCCTAGCCTACGCCAACCGGGCCAGTGCCTACCTCAAAATCCGCAGAACGCCCGCAGCACTTAAAGATCTGCAAAAGGCCGCCCAGTTGTACCAACAACAGGGCAATCAAGTTAAATATCAAGAGACGATCGCTCTATACCAAAAACTCGGCGGGAAGTAGCTTTTAGGCAGGTAGACCGCTGCTAAGACAGACGCTACGCGAACGACTCCGCTCAACCCACCCGTCTAAAAGCCCTCGAAAATTTCATTTACTCGGCGGAACGTGGTGTCGGCGTTAGCACCCGCCACCGCAAAAAAAGCCACTTTTTCACTGGTGGCACAGCGCACAGTGCCTTTGTATTGGCCATAGTCGCCAAATACCGACTGCGAAACCACTTCTACATTGTTAAAACCGGCATTTTGCAGAGCGGTGCTAGCTCGATCAAGACAGCTAGTTTCATCGGCAGACACAGTTTTCCAGGCAGTGGCGATCGAGATATTATTAGCCGAGCCACTGGGATTGTCGGCAGAGCCATCTCCTTCTACGGCCAGACTCGGCGAGATCCAGAGTAAGCACAATAGAGTGGAAAGAAACAGGAAGACAGAGGCAATTAGTTTAATGGGTCGCATGGGAAAATCTGGATTATTAAGGATGTGATTGTGGTGACCGGCCAATCGAGCAAATTGTTGCCAAAGATTCCAGTGGGTTCAATCGCTTGCTATACTGGCTGCCATGAGCACACCCACCGGAAAGCCATGAACCAAGAGCTGATTCAAAACCTATTAGCAGATCTCAAAAATGCCGATACCACAGTGCGAGAAAGAGCCGGAGCACAGCTTTGGCGCATTTGGTTTTGGCAAAAAGGGCGCAGTGGACTCGCCCAAATTGAAACCAGCGAAGAATTGATCGCCCTAGGCGATCTGGCCGGTGCCGAAGTGGTTTTGACCGATCTGGTGATAGAACTCCCCGATTTTGCTGAAGCCTGGAATCGGCGGGCAGTTTTGTATTATTTACAGCGAGAATATCCCAGGGCGATCGCCGACTGCCAAAAAGTGCTGGAAATAGTGCCTTGGCATTTTGGCGCTTGGCATGGTTTGGGCTTGTGCTGGGCTGGTTTAGGTGACTATTCGGCAGCAATTACCGCTTTGCGCCAAGCACTAGAAATTCAGCCTTATTCGATCGAGAATCAACGCCTGTTGTTGGAATGCACCGCCCAACTTTAAACCCAATAGTCACACACCTATGCTGACTTCAATTCATCTAACTTCGAGAGCACTTCCTTGCTGTGAACAGCAGGATTCACGCCGGTAAACGTAGCCTTCAGCTCACCTGCTGGTGAAATAATAAAAGTATGGCGCATCGAAAAAATGCCTAGCCAAGAACCATAAGACTTACTTACAGTACCGCCTTCATCGGCCAACAACGGAAACTTCAACCCCTCAGAATCACAGAACTTAGCGTGAGAATCGACCGAATCAGCACTGACCCCAATAATTTGGGCATTTCTCTCGCCATACTGACTCATATCTTGCTGAAAACGGCGAGCTTCTAGAGTGCAGCCAGAAGTGAAATCTTTCGGATAAAAATACAGCACCACCCACTTGCCCTGATAGTCTTTCAGAGATACATTACCGTCTCCTGTATTAGTGGGCAGAGTAAAACTAGGAGCTGGAGCATCGAGGGCGGGCAGCTTGCCACCCAAAGCATAGGCTGATGGCATGAAGTTAGACCAGCTCAGAAAACTGAGCACCACAGCAAAGACAACCGAGAGAAAATTGCGACGAGAAAGCATGGAACTTAGTAGGAGTTTGGGCTTCCGATAAGTTAACACAGGTTACGGGTCGATCTCCACAATTACTGGTGTGTGATCACTGGGTTGTGTGAGTTCCCGAGGAGCTTTGTCAATGGTGCAGCCGGTGGCTCGATCGATCAACTCCGGACTCAGATATAAATGATCAATTCGCCAGCCGCGATTACGCCCATAGCCTCCTTGGCGATAGTCCCACCAGCTATAGTGACCACCTTCGGTCACAAAATGCCGAAACACATCTTTTAACCCCAGATCTAGCACAGCAGATTTGAGCGCAGCCCGTTCCACTGGCGAAGCCATGATGTGATTATCTGGCTTTTTAGAATGAATATCGATCGGTTCCAGAGCAATATTAAAGTCTCCACAAACACACAGAGATTGATCCGACTGTGCCGCCAGATATTGCCGCAGCAACTCTAGCCAGCGCAGTTTGTACTGGTATTTTTCACTGCCTACTTCGCTACCATTGGGCACGTATAAATTGACGATCGACACATCCCCTAGCCGTCCAGAGATCACTCTTTTTTGTTCATCCAAATCTCCTACCGGCTCAGCTCCCAAAATGCCAGCAAACCCCACTGTCACATTGGTGAGGGGCTGACGGCTGATCAGAGCTACGCCGTTGTAAGATTTTTGGCCAGAAATGTACACTTCGTAACCCAGATCAGTAAAAGCCGATCGAGGAAACAGTTCATCGGTGACTTTGGTTTCTTGTAAACAAAGCACATCTACGGGCTGTCGTTGCAGCCAATCAGTGACAATTCCCAGGCGAGTACGAACCGAATTGACATTCCAGGTAGCAATTTGCATGAGTAGCCCAGTCTATTTACCAATTTTCTATTTACCAATTTTGATATTGCGGAACTTCAGGCTGCTACCAGGAGAATGATTGATTGCCAAAACTCGCATGGTAGCAACGTTAGCAGGAGGAGCATCAAAAATGACCGTTGCCCTGGTGGGAGTATCCGAAATCAGGGTGTTTTCTGCTTCCGATTCACCATTGACACTGCCAATTTTCACTTCTTTGGCACGATATTCTTCGCCGTCTTTATCAATAAAACGGGTACCAGCAACCTTAAAAGACACGGCTATATCATCTTTCTTTTTATTGGTGAGGAGTAGGCGACAAACCACTTGTGGCGTTTCTCCTTCCCGGCGGCAGGAAGTCAGTTCGTAGCGAATTCCACCGTCTCTGATGAGGGTGTCACTGACAACTACCTGTTCAGGCTCTGCTTTCGTTACTGGCTTCAGGACGGGCTTTTTGGGCGCTGCATCAACCGTTGCAATTATCACACTTTGAATCAGCAAAGATCCCAATAGAAGTCCTTGGAAGAGTTTATTTTTCATTACTCACACCCTAATAAATTAGTAGATAAATTGGTAGATGGTTCGATCGATTACTGCTGCCAGCTCAGCACAAATAGCTGGTGCCGTAGATAATCAAGATATTTTAAAGATATCCCCAAACATTATCTGCTAGAGTCGGCCAACCTGAGCGGTGTTCCCCAAAAACTAATGAGTTGGCCAGCCATTACTATATGTAGTGGCCACAAATACACCCAGAGCACCTAGTGAAAGCAAGCCCTGCATCACCAGTCCAATTAATGATCCGGCCACGATGCCAATGCCTGCTCGTAAAGATTTTTGCAGTCGATCGAGCGGTGACAGACTTTCTTCTCGTAACAAGTAAAGAATTTCACCCACCACTGCTCCAATAAATGGCCCAAAGAAAATACCTAGTAACGGGCCACCGACGGGCAGAGCGGGCAGCATTCCAAAAAAGCCCAATCCCAAACCAATCATCGCGCCTATTTGTCCCCAGTGGCTGGCACCGGCTTTTTGGCCGCCCAGCACTCCCGCGAGGTACTCGATCGCAAAGCAGAGAGCAAAAACAATAATTGAAACTATTAGAGAAATTTTGACCACTTCCCAGCCATAAACAAAGCCTGCGGCCACGATTGCTCCCACAATCAGGCTCGGGCCAGGGATAGCGGGAATAAAGGCTCCGACTACGCCCAACAGCATGACGGCGAGAAAGAACCAATAGGCTACAGTGGGCAGCCAATGGACTAGGACGGTTGGTAATGGCATGGTGTTGAGAAAAAGATTTTGCTGGAGTATCGCAGATTCTATTATCTCGGGTTTTGGGTAGATCAACACAGATTGTCGATCGATAAATTAGCAACAATCTGTGATACCTAGTAAAACTCTATAAGTATAATTACTCATAGAACGTGTACATTCCGTAGTTCAAGTAATTACACGGTTGTATTCTACGTCTACTTGGCCTACAAATACTAAGATTATAGTAAGTATCTAGTTATAAATTTGAAATATTCGCCCAAAATTAGGTGTTTCCTCGATAGTTTTATTTAAAACATTGTGTCAAGATAAGTACAGATGGAAAACATTGATACCTAATGTTGTAGGCGTTGACTTTCTTGCAGTAAGAAATTTACAGCAAGAAAGTCAGATTTTCCTGATTCATGACTCATTTTATTCAGTAACTGGCAATCCATTCTTAGTGAATGACTGATAGCTACTAACAGCCCTACTTACTACATGCTATGTTAGCTATGAGTTGAACCCTGCCAATGCAGAAGCCATTAAAAGCCTACTTACTTAAGTGGGCTTTTTTGTGTTTATTATTGTCTAAAATTAATTTTGAAATATTTCCTGAATTAAACACTCTACGTATTTATATCATTTGAAACTTCAGTAATCTTACTACAAATTCAGTTGATATAGTGGGCAGTATAAGAATGTCTAGCATTTGGATCTGTGCTTTTATCTCCATGAAAGTAGAGCCTTAAATCGCTGACCACCAGAAAATCAACGTGTTTTACAGTCTGGGTTTAAGCCAACCACAGGCGGGGATGCGTTTGGTTTTGTCTTGACTAATCGCCCTATTTATATTTACAAGTGATTGATTCTGATGAAGCTTTTTACTCCTCTAGACACAGAACAAAAATTTCAGTCTGGGCAAAAATTCCCATGTTTTTCAGCAAGTAAAAATGATTCTCTGGTTGGCAAACAACAAGTCGATCGATCAAAAATTTATCGATATCTTTTCAGCCATTTAAAAGTTACCAAGCTCTTGGCAGCTATCTTATTATGTGCCGGGAGTATAGGCACCACTCAGTTAATTGCTACCCCAGCAGCTCAAGCAGAAGGCAGTAAAGAATTGACTGCTAATACTACTGGTTATCGACCTTGGTTCGTTAGTCCCGTGGGTGGGTCGGTATATCAGGGAGTGAGACAACAATTAGTTGCCAATGTTTATGTAGAGTCCGGAGAAACTATCAATGTTGGCTCTAGTGGAATTGCCCTAAATGGTGCCACGATCATTTTAAAAGCCCCCAATGGTACAACTTATACAGCAACGGGTAGTGGTGGAGTAGGAGTAATTAATAACCGTACCCAAGAAGTAGCTGGGCCTTTACCCAATAGCACTGGTTACAGTCCATATAGTCGAACGGTGGCCACCAACGAAATAGGAGTATGGCAAGTTACTTTCATTAGTCCCGGCACCGGCGTTTCGTCGATGATCAATACTACTAACTGGACTAGAGCTGCTAATCAAGGCACCAGTAGTGCCTTGATCGCTTGGGATGTCACAGTTCGCAATAGTGGTGGCACCAGTATTCCCGGACGGACATATATTACCAATATTGGTGCCAGTATGGGCGACTATTACCCCAGCGCCCTCAAAGCCGATCTTTATGTTCTGACTAAACCTGGGTATATTTATCAAGTTAATACTAGCAATTTATCTCCTTTTGCCTTTAACTTTTTCTCTAACAATAAAGGCTTTACCAGTGGTGGTAATCCTACTTATCAATCACTAAATGGCATTCCTACTGTCGGCACCAACGTCTTTGATCCCAATGCTGTCGATAGCGGCACTGATATTAACAATAAAATGTTTTTAAATAATCCGCTGACAGCCGGATTACCGGTCAGCGCTAGCCATCCAGCATCAGTCTCTACTTGGCTGGTGGATACCCCGGTGACTCCGGTGGTGAATAATTACACTTATACTCCTAATAGTAGCGGAGTTGGTGGTACTTTTACCTTTACGGCCAGTGTGGTGGGTTCTTACAGCATCGAACTCGATACCAATAATAATGGTTCCTATGCTGATGCCACCGATCGAATCATTCAGGGATTAGCTCTTTCCGGCAGCAACAGCTATGTTTGGAATGGTAAAGACGGTGCGGGTAACCTGGTCAATAGCGGTGCCACCTTTAATACCAGAATTTCCACTCGTTCTGGAGAAATACATTTTCCGATCACTGATGCAGAGAGCAATCCCAGCGGGTTTGTGATTACTCGGCTGAATGGGGTGGGGGCAGGTGACTCCACTCTCTACTGGGATGACACCTCGATCGTTAAAACTGGCGTGACTTCAACCAAAAACTTAATTGGAGCCACAAGTAGTCCTACTGGTGCCCATAGTTGGGGCAGTACGGGTGGCAGTCAGGCAAGTGAATTTGGCAATGACGTGGGGATCGATACTTGGACTTTTGTGCGCAGTGCGTTTATCTTTACTCAAGTCGTGCCAGCCTCTGCATCGGGCGCGATCGCTGGGACAGTCTTTGAAGACCCTAATTACGGTGGTGGAGCCGGACGTAATTTGGCTACCGTTGGTACTTCACCGCGAGATGGTGCTACTGTTGAACTATACAAAAGTGATGGGACTTATGTTAGCAGCACCACTACTAGTAGTGGCGGCAAGTATAGCTTTAGTAGCCTGAGCGCTGGAGATTATAAAATCCGTGTCGTCAATAGTACTGTTTCCTCCTCGCGGACAGGCTATGTTTCTACTCTAGTCCCTGTCCAGACTTTTTTAACTTCAGCCGGAGTCACAGCGGGCACCGTTAGTGAGGTGATCGATCGAGTAGGTGGCGAGATTCCATCTGAAGTTGATGCTCCCGCTCACAGTGGCACTCAAACTCTAGCAGATTTGAATACTCTTACTGGCCAAGAAGTGCAGTCGGTAACTGCGGTCAAAGTTGGTAGTGCCAGTATCACTGGCATTGATTTTGGTTACAACTTTGATACGATCGTCAACACTAATAATGCTGGTCAAGGCTCACTGCGCCAGTTTATTCTGAATAGTAATGCTCTATCAAATACCGGTTTAAACCAAGTACCTAACCCCAGCCCAGCATTGGGTACTACGGCAATAGACCCGACTACTGGTGAAGAAGCTAGTATTTTTATGATCGCAGATAGTACTGCTCATGCTGGGTTGCGGGCTGGCTTACCCAATTTGTTGACTGGTGGAGTTGCCGCGATTGCGCCCTCCACCTCATTACCAGTAATTACTGATGCCGGAACTTCGATCGATGGCCGCACCCAAACAGCTAACGTCGGCAACACCAAAACTGGTGTAGTGGGCTATATTGGGACAGTGGGCACTCCCGCCACTACTTCTTTGAGTGGTGTCCCCAACCCCGAAATCCAAATTAGCAATAACCACACCCAATCTCAAGGACTGAATGTCACTGGTAATAGCTTTGCCGCCAGAGGCATCAGTATTTATGGTTTTGGTAGCACTGGTCTAGACAACAATGCCAATATTTTCTTGAATGGCAGCAGCAACTCAGTTATCGAGACATCAGTAATCGGCACGGCCAGCGGTGCGGCTCTCAATACCGCTCCAGCTAGTGGCAATGGTACCCGTCATGGCATTGCCATTTCCAGCTCGGCTACTAATATCACCATCCAAGATAACTTGATTGCTGAAAATGGTGTTTCGGGTGTTTTTCTCGATGAAGCTGGCTCCAATACCTATAGCAATATTACAATCCGCCGCAATGAAGCGGCTTTCAATGGCATGACCGATCCAACTAGTGGCGATGGCTTTACGCTATATAACTGCACCAGCGGCTGTGTTATCCAAAACAATTATATTCACAATAACCAAGCTTATGGCATTCAAGATTACCAAAACCAGGGTTTAAATATTACCGCTAATACTATCAACAGTAATGGTTCTGGCGGCACCGAAACTGCTGGCATAATGGTGTGGGGATCGATCGGCACGCAAATTTTTCAGAACATTGTGAGCCAAAACACTGGCGATGGTGTTTATCTGGCACGGCACCCTTCTGTTGCTATCCAGCCCCTCGCTAAACAAGTAAAAATCTCCCAGAATTCTTTTTTTGGCAATGGTCAACTAGGCATCGATTTGGCTGGCCCTAGTGCGAATCCCGCAGTTGGTTATCGCACCGGACAAGCGCCCTATGTCACAGCCAACGATGGAATTACAGGTAATACTGTCAGCAATAACGGGATCGATTACCCAGTGATCACCTACTCTACCCTAACTGCTGGCAGTCTGACCGTTAAAGGCTTTGTTGGTAATGTTTTAGCCAGCACCACCTTTAGTGGTGCCCAACTAGAATTCTTTATCGCCGACAATAGCCCCGCCAACCAAAATGGCGAGGTGATCTTAAACGATGGCAAATCTAAGCCCCATGGAGAAGGCCGAACTTATCTTGGTACCTGTGTTACTGATAGCAACAGTCAATTTAATTGCTCTTTTGCTACGGCAGGGGCATTGGGCTTAACCGATGCCACCAATATTACAGCTACTGCCACTGATAGCAGCGGTAATACCTCTGAGTTTAGTGCCATACCAACCAATCAAGCCAAACTGATTTTGGTAAAGCGCATCACGGCCATTACAGATGGCGTAAGCAGTGTCACTACTAGTTTTAGTAGCTTTGTGGATGATGCTGGCACCACTGATGATAATCTTTCCGGCTGGTCTGGTGCTAGCTATTTGCTGGGGGCAATTAATGGGGGCACAGTTAAACCTGGTGATGAGATAGAATATACCCTTTATTATCTAAATAGTGGCGAAAACCGCATTGCCCAAGCAAGAGTTTGCGATCGACTCAATGCTGATCTTATTTTCCAGCCGCAGTTTAGTACTTCTACTAGTACTGACCAAGGAGTTGAGGTAGCTAAAGGTTTGAGTATCAAATACCCCACTAATACTGACACCGATAACGACGGGGGTTTGTTTTCTACCAGTAGCACAATGCCGATCGGTTGCAACCTTGTCGCTAATAGTACTGCTAATCTTTCTAACAACATAGTAGTGGTAGATGTAGCCACTAGCAGCAATCCGCTCCTCGGCAACGAGCGGGGCTATGTTAGGTTCAAGGTGAAAGTAAGACAGTAATACTACAGAATCCTTTCCATGTCGGCTGTTGGACATAAACACTCTAGAAAATATACTGACTCTAATCGCTGCTGATTGGGGAATATTGATCATATAGAGTAGCTGGATTATCTACTTACTTCGCTTTTCGCCGAGCCATTGCACCGACTATGTTGAAATTTCTTCAGACCATCACCAGTCATCACTGTCAAAAAAACACCCCATCACAGACCAACCCTTGGGCAAAAATTTTGGTGATCTTTGGACTAGCGGCTACTGCTAACTCGCTGTTTGTCTTGCGGCTGATGGCTGCACCGCCAGTGGCCGGTACCACAATCGACAACCAAGCCACTGGTACCTTTGTGGATGGCGATGACTTAACCAATGCCGCGCAAGATGTAAAATCTAACATTGTTACCCTCACCGTTGCCGAAGTCGCCGGAATTAACATTGGGGCAGAAATCCCCGTAGAAGCACCTAGTAATGTATCTGGAGCCGGAATTTACCAAAGCTTCCCGGGCATTCAGACGGGTGATGTAGTCTATTTTGATTTTACGATTACCAATACTGGCAATGATCCAACTCAGTTTGTGATTCCGAGCACAGCCACTGTTACTGGCGGCGGGACAGTAGGCCAACTGCAAATTATTGAATATGGTGGTGTGGCGTTAACCAGTCCAGTCAATGTACCGACAACTTTTAATGCTACCAGCAACAGCACCGGAACATTACTAGGTAGCACCGCTGGAACTAATGGGGGATCAGTAAATGCTGGTGGCACAATTAAGGTGCGGGTTCCAGTTACCATCATGGCTGCTGCTGGGACAAAAATTTCGGTGTTATTGGGCAACAGTCCAATAGATACCACCTCGACCCAGACTCCACCCGATCGATTACAAAACCAGCCCTACATCAACAACAGTAATCAAGATGTTTATACCCTAGATAACCCTGATCCCAGCATAGCTGGAGCACCCGCCGCCAATCAAGAAGTCATCGGTGTACCAGCCAATGGTACCCGTGAAGCCAGTGCTATCGCCTCGGTCACAGTCTTAGGTAATGATCTTTCTGGCAATGTTTTTGAAGATATTAACTATGGCGGTGGCGCTGGTCGCAATAAAACCGCTGCTAGTGGTGTCGGTATTGATGGAGCCAGAGTTGAACTTTATGACAGTACCGGCAAATTTATTCAGTTCACACTTACGACTGGCAGTGGAAACTATACTTTTCCTGGCGTGCCAACAGGTGATTTTTATATTCGGACGGTCAATAGCACAGTAAGCTCTACTCGATCGACTACTGCCACCGGACTCTTGCCTGTCCAGACTTTTGTTACTGACGCAGGAGTGACAGCCAATACTGTCAGTGATATTGTCAACAAAGTCGGTGGGGAAGTCCCTAGCCAAGTAGATGCCAGTAACGGTGGCTCTGGAGCTATCTTCAATCCAGCCACTGGCAAATTCACTACTGCTGGTGGCAATGTAGTTGTTGGTAATTATATTGAATCTTTAACCAAAGTAAAAGTAGCCAGTGCTCCTGTCACTGGGCTGGATTTTGGTTATAATTTTGACACGATCGTCAACACCAATGATAGTGGTCAAGGCTCTTTAAGACAATTCATTCGGAACAGCAACGCTCTGCCCAATACCAATCTCAATCAGAATGGCCAAACTGCTGGCCAAGAAGTGAGTATTTTCATGATCCCCAACGGCAGCAGCAATGCTGGCCAGCGAGTTGGATTGATCAACCAAGTATCTGGAACTGCCAACAACAGTGGAGCCGCAGTGATTACATTAGCATCGCCACTAGATGCAGTAACTGATAGTAATACGACGATTAGTGGCTTTACTCAAACTATCAATATTGGCAATACGAATCCTGGACAGGTAGGCAGTGCCCCCAGCGTTGGCATCGGGAATTTGGCAGTGCCCAAAGTCGATCGACCAGAAATTGTAATTGATGGCCGTAATCTGACCGATTCCACCAATGCCGATCAATATGCCATCACTCTGAATGCTGACTACGCAATCCTGAAAGGCATTGCAGTATATGGCACTAAGGGCAACTATGCCTCCCCGGCCAGCAGCGATACTGGTGCAATTAGAGTTGGCAACACCAATGGCAGCAATGTTTCACCAGCCGGAGCCGCCATCATTGAGCAAAACTTGATTGGTACCTTCGCTGATGGCTCCGATCCTGGCAACTTGCAGAACCAACGCTACGGCACAATTTGCTTTGCTACCTGCCAAATCAAAAACAACTATATTGCTTTCAATGGTTACGGGACTGTTTTATTTAGCACTGGTGCCGACGGCTCCAAAATTATTGGCAACGAGTATCAGTCCAACGGCCCAAATGCTGCTCCGGGAGTTCCTCAGAAATCAGCAGAAGGTGACAGCATCGGTATTTTAAGTGCCTCTAATACTTTGGTAGAAGGCAACCTGATTGCCAATACTCGCGCTGTTAGCAGCAATACCTTAGATAGTGGCAAGGGCATTGAAATAACTAGCATTTTACCACCACCTGCCAGCAAAAATCTAATTCAAAATAACTCGATCGATGGTTCTTCAACTGCTGGCATTGGTCTTTACAACAAGGCAACAGAAAACACCATCTTCCGTAATATTATTAAAAACACCACCCCGGTAAGCACCGGTACAAATTACGTGGGAGCAGGTATCCTCTTAGGCACCACCTCTGTTGCTGCTACCCGCAACACTATTTCTGAGAACAGTATTTATGCTAATAGTGGCCTAGGTATTGATATTGATCCCCGGAGCTGGTTGATGGGTAATGGGGTGACAGCAAACGATGGCAGCACAGATGGCAGCACAGAGCCGCTGATTCCCAATATAGGTATCGATTACCCGGTAATCACTTCCGCGAGTATTAGTAGTGGTACTTTGACAGTCAAAGGCTATGTCGGTAACCAACCAAATGGTAGTACTACCTTTGGTAAAGTCAAATTAGAGTTTTTTATTGCCGACAATAGCCCCGCCAACCAAAATGGTGAAGTGCGGTTAGGTGATGGGAAAAGCAGACCCCATGGGGAAGGCCGTACTTATCTTGGTACCTGCAACGCCCTCACTGACAGTACCTTTAACTGTAATATTCCGAGTGCTGGACTGACTAATGCCACTAACATTACTGCTACTGCTACCGATAGCAATGGTAATACTTCAGAATTTAGCAGCACGGCTTCCAACAACCCCAATGTGTTATTGGTGAAGCGAATCACCAGCATAAATGGCTCTACTACTACCCTTAATGGCCAAAATTTAGCTAGCTACTACGATGACCCTAACAATCCTTATGATGATAACATTTTGACCGTACCAGCACTTACCCCCCCTGATACCGATCAATGGCCAAACCCCAGTAGTTTCTTGTTAGGCGGTAACGATGGTGGCAACGTAAAACCGGGCGACATGGTAGAATATACCATTTACTTCTTGTCTACTGGTGATTCTGTAGCCAACAATGTCAGTATTTGTGACTTGATTCCCGACAAACAAACCTTTGTGCCTTCGATCGCCATGTGGACTGGGGCAGCGGCAGTACCCTCGGCAGCGGGTGGCACGATCGGCGGTGAGCGAGGAATTGTAGCTCAAATTAATGACCTAACTCTTTCTTACACCAACCTAGTAGATGGTGACCAGGCTCGCTACTACCCACCCAATATCAATACGCCACTCCCCAACGCCTGTCGGCCTTCTCCTACTGCGCCCATTCCGCTAAACACTAATGGTGCCGTAGTAATCGATTTAGGTCCGGTAGTTAACGCCTCCAGTACTACCCCAACAAGTAAGCCTTATGGCTTCCTGCGCTTCCGTACTAGGGTTAACTAGTTGCTTCGATTATCAAGCTGGCGATCCGTTCTTAGGGAACGTCGATCGAACCCTACCAATGCGAAAGCCAGCTTTTTTCACCCTCTGGTACTCCTGAAGAAAGTATTTACATCACAGCCCATGATGGATCGATCGGTAACACTGTGAGTAATAATGGAATCGATTCTCTGATGATTCCGTATTTTAGCCTGACTCCGGGGAATCTTACGGTAAAGAGTTTTATCGGCAATACTCTGAGCAATACATCTTTAGTGATGTCAAGCTAGAATTCTTGATTGCCAACAATAGTCCAATAGACCAAAACAGCGAGGTAATACTTAAACAATGGCAAACTTAAATTCTATGGAGAAGGTCGAACTTATCTTGGTACCGGTGTTGCTGATGGCAACAGTCAATTTAATCATGCCTTTCCTAATGCATACACCGTAGGTTTGATTGATGTGTCACTCAGGAATGGCTATAGATCAACAGTAAGAATATTTCTAAATTCAGTGGGAATAATATTAGTCGAAATCCATATCCTTGCGTAGTTCTTTGTTGGCTTTATATCCAGCTTTCATTCGATCAAAGTTAACTTTAAATTCGTCAAGACCCCAGAAACTACCTGGGGCATCTTCCCAAGAAGCCGACAAAATACCATAGGTCAACCCCATTACCCCCAGACCTAAGCAGCCCATGCTCACTAGCAAGACCACCACGTTCGGTAGTCTCATGCCGTTAATCGCCAAAAAATAAGCCCCCACAAACACCCCAATTCCGATCACGGTCGGGCCACCACAGCAAACCACCGATCGAGTAATCATTCGTTTACTCACCGCTTCTGGAATGCGGTTGTCAGTGGTACTTGATCTCACCCGCTCCGGTTTGTTCATCACCACGGGTGGCTTCGACGGACGCTTGGTCGCTTTGGGCTTTTTGTTAGTCGATGGTTCAAAAGGCAATGGCTTAGGGGATTCTTCAGTCATAAGAGAAGTTGGAGAAATATTCTTTTAGCCTAACAAAAAACTAACCCCTAAGCAGGGGTGAAGCGCTGAGACCGAAACGTAGGGAGTTCGACAAACCTGATATTCGAACTCCTGTCGCCCAAATTAGCCCCGAATGCCCAATTTAGCGATGAGTGCTTGGTAGCGAGCCAGATCTTCTCTTTTGATGTAGTTCAAGAGGCGCTTGCGCTTGCTAATCATGATCAACAGACCACGACGAGAAGCGTGATCGCTCTTGTTTTCCTTGAGATGAACAGTCAATTGGTTGACTCGATCGGTTAGCATAGCCACTTGTAAGTCAGCGGAACCAGTGTCGGTAGCGTGACGTTGGTGCTCCGACATAAGTTCTTGCTTACGCTCTTGCGTTAAAGACATGAATCCTTCTAGATTTTGGCGAAATGTGCGATTAATTATATTAGCACTTCCTGCGGACATTTCCTAACCCCCATGGCCGACTCTTCTCGTTCCGCCTCGATTGCACCCTTGCAGCAAGTCATGGCCTATGGTGCAAACTACCGGCTGGCCAGCAACCAAGCCATTGTGGCTTCGATCGCCAATAAGATTTTTGATATTGCCCCCGAGGTACTCATTGCAGCGGCGGTGGATGTGGTGGTGCAGAAACAGCAGTCTTTCTTAGCCAAACTGGGCTTTGTGGATATTACTCAGCAGTTGTTGGTGTTAACTGCGGTGACGATCACTATTTGGGTAGCAGAATCGATCTCGCAATACATTGCCACCCGGCTGTGGCGGAACCTAGCCCAAAATATCCAACACGAAATGCGGCTGGCAGCCTATGGTCATTTACAGGAAATGGATCTGGCTTTTTTTGAGAACAGCAATACTGGCAACCTGATGTCGATTCTGAATGATGATATTAACCAGCTAGAGAGGTTTTTAAACGGCGGAGCCAATGAATTAATTCAGCTTGTAGTATCAGTGCTGGCGATCGGGGGGGCTTTTTTCGTTCTTTCTCCTCAAATTGCTTTGTTTGCCATGTTGCCGATCGTGCCGATTATTATTGGTTCGATTTGGTTCCAGGGCAAGCTGGCTCCCTATTATGCCGAGGTACGCGATCGAGCGGGTTTATTGAACGATCGACTGGCCAATAACCTGGGTGGGATCACTACCATTAAAAGCTTTACTACCGAAGCTTATGAGCAAGAGCAGGTTAGCCTGAGTAGTGCAGCTTACCGCCAGAGTAACCGCAAAGCAATTGCCATTAGTGCGGCCTTTGTGCCGCTGATTCGGATTTTGGTGTTGGCCGGTTTTACCTCGACGTTGCTCTATGGGGGTTTCGAGACAGTGAATGGTCATTTATCGGTAGCCATCTACAGTGGTTTGGTGTTTATGACTCAGCGGTTGCTCTGGCCGCTGACTCGCCTAGGAGAAACTCTGGATCTATATCAAAGGTCGATGGCTTCTAGTCGGCGGGTGATGGATTTGTTGAATACGCCTAAGCCGATCGATAACACTGGCAGCAAGTCGATCGATCGAGTTCAAGGAAACGTCGCTTTCCAACAGGTGGCTTTTGCCTATGCAGGAAATCCCCCGCTGTTTGAAAATCTCTCGCTGTCAGTCCCTGCTGGTCAAACCATAGGGATTGTGGGTGCTACTGGCTCAGGGAAAAGTACCATCTCCAAATTATTACTGCGGTTGTACGAAATTCAGGGTGGGGTGATTTCGATCGATGGTACTGATATTCGGGAATTTCATACTTCTGATCTGCGGCGAAATATTGGTTTAGTGAGCCAAGATGTGTTTTTGTTCTATGGCACTGTCCGGGAAAATATTGCTTACGGGATGCCCAATGCTAATTTTGAGAAAATCCAAGCTGCGGCCAAAGTTGCGGAAGCTCATGAGTTTATTGCAGCTTTGCCTCAAGGCTATGACACCATAGTTGGTGAACGAGGTCAAAAGCTTTCTGGTGGTCAGCGCCAACGGATTTCGATCGCCCGCGCTGTCCTGAAAGATCCGCCAATCTTGGTGTTAGATGAGGCTACTTCGGCAGTGGATAATGAAACTGAAGCAGCGATTCAAAGATCTTTGGCAACTATTACTAAAAATAGAACTACGATTTCGATCGCTCATCGCCTTTCTACGATCCGTCATGCCCACTGTATTTATGTGATGGATCGAGGCAGAGTTGTAGAGAGTGGTACTCATGAAGAATTACTGAACCGGAATCAAATCTATGCCAGTCTCTGGCAAGTGCAATTAGGTTTGGGATCTCGGTGATGCCGAAATCGGAAATACGATCAAATTATTTTTGTAACAAGATATTGGTACCATGGATTTCATCTAATCCCTAAACATATGGGTTTTTGGTATGAAATACTTTTCATCATCCTGAAACTAAGTAAACTTCGCTCTCAATCACAGAATTACCTTGGCCAGAATCAAAGTCCGTCAACATGTAAACCCCCTGGGCAGCAAATATCAGCAGTCGATCGACTGGCCAGATTGGTCAGAGATCTACGCCGATCTAAGTTTGCCGCTGCATATCGATATCGGCTGTGCCTGGGGTCGTTTCCCGCTCAAAATGGCGATCGCTAATCCCAAATGGAACTTCCTAGGTATCGAAATCCGTGAGCCAATTATCGTCGATGCCAACCGGATCAGAGCTGAGCAAGGTCTAACCAATTTGCACTATGCCTTTGCCAATATCAATGTCTCGTTAGGCAGCTTATTGGCTTCTTTACCACCGTTGGTCTGTGGGCGAGTAAGTATACAGTACCCCGATCCTTGCTTTAAAACCCGTCATGCCAAGCGGCGGGTAGTACAACCAGAGTTGGTAAATACTTTGGCGGCTAATTTACTGCCTGGTACCGAAATATTTTTGCAGTCGGATCTAGAATGGGTAGCACAGGAAATGGTCGATCGATTTGCGGCCAATCCCATTTTTCAGCGCCAAGATTCCCATTGGCTAACTGAGAATCCTCTAGGTATTCCGACAGAGCGAGAAGTATCTACGCTCAATAGAGGTTTACCGGTTTATCGGAGTATTTTGAAAAGCTGTAAGTGATTTTGAAAATTAGACCAGATCGATTCTGTAACCACCATTGATGAACTGGCTGTGCCACCAGGAAATCGTTTGGAGAAACTAACCGGCGATCGAGAGGGTCAATACAGTATCCGCATCAATGACCAGTACCGGATTTGTTTTGAATGGTCTGAATCGGATGCTGAGGAAGTAGAAATTGTTGATTATCACTAATTGGAGAACATAGTTATGGTTCGTATTCCCAAAGACCGCCCCCCGACTCATCCCGGCGAAATGCTCCTTACTGAGTTTTTGGAGCCATTGGGTTTAACTCAAAAACAGTTGGCCGACAGTATTCATGTGCCTTACCAAAGAATCAATGAAATTATCAATGGTAGACGGGGCGTGACTCCTAGTACTGCGCTGCGCTTGGCAAAGTTTTTTGGGATGTCTAATGACTTCTGGTTGAACTTTCAGTTGCGGTGGGATCTGTATCATGTTCAAAAGCAGGAAGGGGAAGCGATTCAGCAGATTCAAGTCTTTAGCAAAGCTTCTTAAAATATGAGTAAAATTCCCTACAAAAATGACACAGAGTTCACGATCGAAGAAGCCGCAAATCTGATAAACATTTCTCGGTCATTATATTGATGATGTGATCGATGGAAAACCCACCATCAAAACTCAATGTGGTGATAGAATCGAACTTAGTGCTTTTCCATCTCAAATAAAATTATGCTGATCATTAAGCGCATTTTAAAATTCGTTGATGAAACAAATTTACCAGTTAGGTTTATAGCTTATTCGTATTTGTTTCTTTCTGGATTACTTATAGTCTTGGCCATATATGCACTAGCATTACAAGCTAAAGTTGAGTGCTTTTACTTTGCTATTATATTATCCTCAAAATTCTATGGTTTATCTGGACTATGGACTCCTCCTAAAAAGATACCTTTTGCACAAGGTTTCAAAAAGGTATTACAGCATCCAGCAATGGATAGATTCTTAATGTCTTTGGCCATAGATGCTTTTGTAACATCTACATTTTTAATCAGTAAAAGTATTCTTCTTTGGTAACAATTGTGACCGATCAGGTGAATAATTATGCCAGCCCAAGTTATCTATTCCCATTACGTTTTCCAGCATCTTGCCGAGGAAAATCTATGAGTAGTGGGGTAAGCAAATAAAACACGATAAAGCAGTTGACAGCCAGCATTGCTTGCTATAACATTTGTGTTATAAACAACGAGATTTCACTAATGGCAGAATGGTCGATCGAATTCTACACTTTAGAAAATGAGGAATCTCCGATAGCTGATTGGTATCTAGCCCAAGCCTCCAAAGTACAAGCTAAACTCCTATGGACATTCGAGCTTTTGGAAGAACTTGGTATTGAAGTAGGAATGCCACACGTTAAGCCCCTGGGCGATAAGCTATATGAGGTCAGAGTAAGAGTCGATCGCAATAACTTTCGGGTTATCTACTTTGCCCATACCGATCGAAGATTCATTTTACTGCACGGCTTCCAAAAAAAGACCCAGAAGACCCCCGCCAAAGAACTAGAAACAGCCCAGAAATATATGGAAGACTTTCTAAAGCGCAATGCTGAATAGAGTTTAAACTTAAATACAAGGAAATTTATGGCTACTAAAACAATCAAATTGAGCGAAATCAGAGCAAAATCACTAGCCAAACCCGAGGTAGCAGCAGAGTATGAGGCGCTAAGGGACGAGTTTCAGATGGCACGACTTTTGATTTTGATGCGGAAGGCTTCCGGCTTTACCCAACAAGAACTAGCCGACCGATCGGGCATTAAACAGCCACAGTTAGCTCGATTAGAAACTGGTAAGCAGCTTCCTAGGCTAGATACCTTGGCAACTTTAGCAGCTCAGGCTGGCTATGATTTACAAATAGAATTTGTCCCTAGATCATCGATCGGGTCTGAGTTGCCCAGATTAGACATGGTTACGATTTCTGGTAAATAGTTGATCGATATCCACAAACACTTACCAAAAAAGTCCAAATGTTGTAGAACTCGCAGGCACCCCCATCACCAAAACCGTCTTCAGCGATGCCTGTGGTGTGCTCAAAGTTAGCCTAGGCTCGATTTCCTACTTTTGAGGGCGGGCTGGTTTATGATATCTTGGGCGGAGAACTATCATCGATCGAACGCACTATGGCAAAACTGGGAATAATACTAGTCGGAATATGGGTGTGTCTTACGGTGTTCGTTACACCAGTCAATGCTGCTCTCCAAAACCATAGCCACAGTGACCTGACCGGGCAAGATTTTTCCAATACCCAGCTAGTGGGAGGCGTATTTTTAGCTGCCGAGATGCGCGATACCGACTTTAGTAACACTGATCT
>JANNEH010000311.1:0-2914 GCA_031378405.1 Synechococcales cyanobacterium OTE_75_metabat_409 | reverse complement strand
ACCCTAGCATCGAGCAGCGCGATCGGGCCATGTTTCATTTCGCCAGAAGGATAACCTTCCGCATGAATATAACTAATCTCCTTCAGCTTCAAAGCACCTTCAAGAGCGATCGGGAAATTAATTCCTCTGCCCAAAAAGATGACGTCCTGGGTATCTAAAAAGCTATGAGATAATTCCTCAATATATTTTTCTTGAGACTCCAAAATAATCTCAATCTGCGATGGTAGCTTCTTCAAACCGTCAACCATTTCTTGCATGCGCTGCGGCGTAATAGTTTTCCGTCGATGGGCAATTTCTAACGACAAGAAATAGAAAGCCATCAACTGCCCCATAAAAGTCTTGGTCGCCGCCACCCCAATTTCCATGCCAGCATGGGTATCAATTACTGTCCCTACCAAACGGGCGATCGCGCTATCAGTGCGGTTCGTTACGGCCATTACCCGTGCTTGCTTGGTTGGTAGTTGATCTTTGCGCCGGAAAATCTCGATTTCTAAAGCAGCTAAAGTATCTGCCGTCTCGCCTGATTGAGTAATGCCGATCGTCAGGGTATTAGCCATTATTGGTGGTGGCGCATAGCGAAACTCTGAGGCATATTGCACAAACGTAGGAATCTGCGCCAAATTTTCTAACAAATAACGACCGACCATCCCGGCGTGCAGACTGGTACCACAGGCCACAATCTGGATATGCTCCAGGTTTTCGTAGATCGACTCTGGTAGATCTAGTTTAATCGGCGATTTATCGCTATCCACCGTCCATTCTGGATCTAAATAAGCCTCCAAACAAGTGCGTACTACCGAGGGTTGTTCATAGATTTCCTTGGCCATGAAGTGCTTGAAACCCTGCTTTTCAACGGCGATCGGATTCCAATTTAAGGTGCGCGGAGTTTTGCGGACAGGATCACCCTTGAAGTTATAAACCTGATAACCCTCAGTAGTTAGCCGGGCAATTTCTTCGTTTTCTAACTGCACAACAGTTTGGGTATATTGCACCAACGCTGGCGTATCGGAAGCACAGAAATATTCACCATCCCCAATCCCCAGTACCAACGGAGCTTGTTGTCTGGCCACAATTAGTTCATCGGGGTAATCTGCCGAAAGTACGGCGATCGCAAAAGCACCTTCTAGTTTATGAACCGCTTTTTGGACTGCATCTAACAAAGAAGCTGCACCCTGCTTAAAACATTCTGCTAATAAGTGGGGGATTACTTCAGTGTCGGTATCCGATCGAAACTCATGTCCTTTGGCTTTCAGACTATCGCGCAGTTCTCGATAGTTTTCGATAATGCCATTTTGCACCACTGCAATCCGGCGGGCGGTGTCGGTGTGGGGGTGAGCGTTGTATTCTTCGGGTTTACCATGAGTTGCCCAGCGGGTGTGACCAATGCCGATTAAAGACTGATTGCTATTGGTTTCTAGCTTTTCCCGCAGGTTTTGTAGTTTGCCCTTGGCTCGAATGCAATTGATGCTGCCTTGGTGGATGGTGGCAATACCGGCAGAGTCATAGCCTCTGTATTCTAGTTTCTCTAGGCCAGATACCAAAATGGACTGGGCTTGTTTGGTTCCGATATAGCCAACGATCCCGCACATAAAAATCTCTCTTTCGTAAAGGCCAAGTTTTATCTTAGTATGCCGCTGCTAGGTGAAAAGCGATCGAGTCGTACAGAAATTGTTGGTTATTCAGTAATTTCAAATTGAGATTCCTGGCTGTAAGCCGTAGAATGTGGGGGTTCTGACCCCCACGCCCCCCATTGAGGGGACGGAACGCCTCCCCTCAAACTCCCCTACGTAAGGGTTGATCTCAGGCATCCGGCGTTGTCTTAATTGATCAGGCCAAGTAAAAATGGTTGCCGCAACTGCGCGACAACGCCAGTTGACGAATCCGGAAATTGAATTTGGAATTGTTGGAAATTGCTATTAACCATGGCGTTGTTGATGCCACTGCCAAGCATGACCAATGATCTCAGGTAAATTGGGGTACTTGGGTTTCCAAGCTAGTACTTGCTGAGCTTTGGCACTGCTGCCCAGTAAAATTGGTGGGTCACCAGGTCGTCGATCGCCATAGACCACTTTAATTTCTTTACCAGTGACTGCTCTGGCTGCTTCGATTACTTCTTTTACTGAGAAACCGTTGCCGTTACCCAAGTTAAAGACCTGACTATCTCCGCCCTCAATCAAATGCCGCAACCCCAAGACATGGGCATCGGCTAAATCGCTAACGTGAATATAGTCTCGGATACAAGTGCCATCAGGGGTTGCGTAATCGGTGCCATAAACAGAGATGCTTTCTCTGCGTCCTAATGCCGCAAATAAAATCAAAGGAATCAAATGGGTTTCTGGTTCATGGTCTTCACCCAGTCTGCCCTGGGGTTCGGCACCGGCAGCGTTGAAGTAGCGGAAGCGGACAGATTTGAAGTTGTAAGCTCGATCGAAGTCCATCAATATTGTCTCGACCATCAATTTGCTGCTGGCGTAAGGACTAATCGGGGCAAATGGATGGCCTTCTACTAAGGGGGTGTATTCAGGCACACCATAAACTGCACAGGTAGAAGAGAAAACAAATTTATCGATTTTGGCTGCCCGCATTGCTTCTAATAGGGTCAAAGTGCCCACTACGTTGTTGCGGTAGTATATAGCCGGGTCGCTGACCGATTCGCCGACGGCGATGTAGGCGGCGAAGTGCATGACGGCGGTGATTTGATGTTCGGCAAAAAGTCGATCGAGCAATGGTCGGTCTAAGGTACTGCCTGCTATTACTTCTACTTGCAGCACTTTTTCGACTAATTCTTGGTGTCCATACTCCAGGCTATCTAAAATTAATACGTCGTAACCTGCTTGCTTCAGAGCGAGCACGGCGTGGGAACCAATGTATCCAGCTCCGCCGGTTACTAAAACTTTGGGGTTAGACATAAGAA
>JANNEH010000286.1:0-2214 GCA_031378405.1 Synechococcales cyanobacterium OTE_75_metabat_409 | reverse complement strand
TTAGAAGACATCAAAGCTTGTCTTACTTTTGCAGCCGATCGTGAGAAAAAGTTATTTGTGGCATCGCTGTGAAACTGCTCTTGGATGAAAACCTCTCAGACCAGATTGTTTACAGGATTATCGATTTGTATCCTGACTCTGAGCATGTCAAAACCCTGGCGCTTACAAATACTGATGATGGTATTATTTGGGAATACGCCAAGGCAAATGATTTTGTGGTTGTTTCCAAAGATGCTGACTTTCATCAGCGCAGTTTACTTTATGGCCATCCACCCAAGTTCGTTTATCTTCGGATTGGCAACAGTCCAACGTCAAAGATTGTCCAGATTTTGAGAGATAACTTTGGCATGGTCAGCCAGTTTGGAGATAGAGAATCGGAAAGTATTTTAGTGTTGGTATAGCGCGAAACCGCCGCATAACAACCGGCTTGCACCCGACCGTATCAATGTTGTTAGATTGAGTCCGAGAGGTTGCTAGCAGCGGGTGAAGCGGAACGTTAGACTGACAATCACAGCTAGAAGTGGATATAAATTCACCTGCAATTAATACTCATACATTTATGAAACTGAAATTTCTGAAGTCCTTGTGGATATTGCTCCTGTCACCTGCTTTATTATTCGATAATTCTTCTGCTGTGGCTCAAACTTCTGGTTGTGGAAGTGGAGCAAGCTGGTATCTGCTACGGATAGGTTCACCTATTGCGGCTAATCAATTCAGGGTCGCTTGTAATGAACATGATGCTTGTTATGACACCTTTGGTAAATCAAAGCAGGAATGTGATAGAGCTTTTCACAATAGAATGTTGGGCATATGTGCAAGAGATCACAATACATGGTTCGGGAAACCTCTCAAAATAGCTTGTGATGGTAGGGCAGATGCTCTTACTACACAGGGGTTTTAGAAAATGGACAAGGTGCATATGACAAAGCCCAAGAAGCAGCAAAGCCAATTGCAGCAGTTGCACCAATTGCAGTAGTTCCTCAGGGTGAAGCTCGCCTCTGGTCTCACGCACCCAATGGCGACTTCAGTAAAGCTCATAGTGATACGGTTATGAACTATGTAGCTGGGGATGGTACTCAATGGACTGCAAAACTGCTTTGATCTGCAATTTGGGGATAATAATCCCATAAAATTCAGCGTGAAAAACTTTCTTGTACTGACGAAAGGAATAAAGCCTTGATAGAATGTGGTTAGAGATCATTTTAAAGCCATGAAATATCCTTTCCACACTCTATCAAAGCTTATCTCTGGTAGTGAGGATGAGAAGCTAGTAAACCAAGCTATAGTGATGGCCAGGTTGCAAACGAAACCGCCCTTGCTTGATGAAGTGGATTAGGCACTAACCAATGTAGCTTTTCCTTTAGCTGCTTCTCCCAAAATCGCTAAAATCTTCGGTGCTAAGGGTTTTAGATCGGCTAGACGATTCGATAGGGCCTCCAGAACAATCACCGCAATATCAAACTGTGGTACGTTTTGTTGAAATGACAAGTTGCGATCGACTGTAATAAAAACGTCAAACTCTGCTGCCGCAAGGACAAGAAGTTGACCATCCTTGATGCCTGCCCATCCCATTTGTGGCACCGTCTTAATTCCATAGTCAACGAATTCTCTTGCCAGCCTGCGATCAATGCACTCGTCCAACAGAATTTTCATATTATGCTGCTGTACTTACGAGTTGTTTGCCTGCTTCCTCCAGCAAAGCGATGACCTGCTCTTTACTGACAGTGGGAAACCCATCCAAGAAATCATCGATCGACTCTCCCGCCTTGAGATAGTCTAGAAGCGTCTGGATCGGAACTCTAGTACCAGCAAAAACCGGTGTACCACCCATGGTGTCAAGAGACGTACTGACTATCGGACTGTTTTCGAGCATGAGCCTTTTTCCTCTAAGTACTGATCCCATTAGTTTACCAATTTTTACAGCCTGTGGACATTACCAATCTAGTTCAGGCTAACAATACAGTCTAACAAGCCGGTTGGAGCGGACTGACAAAGTAAATTGTTGTAGCAAGGTCGATCGGTAGCTGCTCAACCGGAACGTTAAATTTACACCCTAGTTAACAGAAAATAGAGCCTAATAAACTATTAAACCCCAGCAAGATGCAACAAGTCTTTACAACAAAAAAAATGCAGCAGCTTCGATCGCTCATTTGACCTGCTGTTCCCAGCTCCACACCGTATTTTCCAGCAGCATAGTGACAGTCATCGCTCCGA
>JANNEH010000285.1:0-10164 GCA_031378405.1 Synechococcales cyanobacterium OTE_75_metabat_409 | reverse complement strand
TTGGCTACTATGTAGGTTTGTGGCATGATCTTGGTAAATATAATCCTGAATTCCAAAAGTTTCTACAGCAATGCGATCGAGCTACAAAAGCAGGCCAGAAACCACCGAGCGTCAAAGTTCCTCATGCTATTTATGGTGCTATTTTAGCAAAGGAATTGTTGGGAAATAGTTATTTATCCTTACTGATTGCAGGTCATCATGCTGGCTTAGCTGATATGGTTGACCTCAAAAGTAAGTTAAGTGATCTTAATACGCAGCAAATTTACTCAAATATTATTCAGTCCGCTGAATCAGAGATACCGAACCTTAAAAAAATCCCAAAACTTAATGCGTCCTTAAAAGCTGTGCTTAAAAACAAGGTTGCCTTGGGGTTATTTTTACGGTTGGTTTTTTCTTGTTTAATTGATGCCGATCGATTAGACACTGAAGAATTTGCTGACCCCCTACAATCTCAACTACGTCAAGCTCGAATTAATGCTGTTACATTAGAGCAGCTATGGCAAACTTTTGAAAAAAAACAATTGGAGTTTGTCAATAGTCCCTCGTCGGCAGCAGACAAAGTTAATGCTGTACGGAGAGAGGTATATCAGAGCTGTTTAACTGCTGCTGAAAAAACACCGGGCATTTTCCGGCTCTGTGTACCTACTGGTGGAGGCAAAACTCGTAGTGGTTTGGCTTTTGCCCTCAAACATGCCAATCTTCATCACCAAGATCGGGTAATTTTTGCGGTGCCTTATACCAGCATTATTGATCAGACTGTCCAAGTCTATCGAGAGGAAATATTTCAAGAGCTGGGTGCAGCGGCATTATTAGAACACCATAGCGCGATCGAACCTGATCGACAGCCTAGTAAAAATAAAGATAGACAAGAGCAGCAAGATGAACAGCTTGAAAGCGATGAAATTTTTCAACAGGAACGCACCCAAGCCAAGTTAGCCACTCAAAACTGGGATGCAAAATTAATTGTAACTACTACAGTGCAACTTTTTGAAAGTTTGTTTTCTCACAAGACTGGAAAATGTCGAAAGCTACATAATATTGTGAATAGTGTGATTGTTTTGGATGAAGTGCAAACATTACCGATTAATTTACTATCACCAATTGTAGCGATGCTGCAAGAGCTGGTCGATCGATATAAAGTAACAGTAGTGCTATGTACTGCCACCCAACCTGCACTATCTGTAGATACGCCCTATTTTAAAAATGCTTTTAAGCCTGAAGAGGTGCGAGATATTATTCCTGACACATTAGCGATCGAACATTTTCAGGAACTGCGCCGGGTAGATTACGAGATCCCTAAAGCCGGTGAAACCTGGACATGGCAAAAATTGGTCACTGATTTGCCACAGCATTCTTCAGCCTTGGTGGTGCTCAATACTCGGCGGGATGCTTTGGCGGTGCTGGAAGCACTGGGTATAGAAAAAGATAATATTCTTGGGGCGATCGAACAACGGGTGGCTATATCGTTAGCAAAATCAGATACGCTGCATCTTTCGACTTTACTATGTGGTAAACATCGTCAGGTGGTATTGGCCGAGGTGAAACGGCGATTAAAAGCTAGAGAATTTTGTCGATTGATTTCTACCCAGGTAGTAGAAGCGGGAGTAGATTTAGATTTTCCTTTGGTATATCGGGCTTTGGGACCACTCGATCGCATAGTGCAGGCGGCGGGACGGTGTAATCGATCGGGACAACTTAAAAATGAGTTAGGTGAGTTAATTAATGGCAGAGTGGTAGTTTTTGACCCGGAGGAAGGCAGCAAACCACCCCCAGGTGAATATGATCGTGCTCTGAAAAAGACTCGATCGCTGTTGCAAGACCCCAGTTTTAATCCGGAGCAACTGCATGAACCAGATATCTTTCAGGAATATTTTCAGGAGCTGTATATGTTGCTGGAGCTAGATAAAAAAGGGATTATCAAGCTCCATGATTCTTGTAAGTATCGAGAAATAGGTGAAGAATTTAAGCTAATCGATGATCATACGATGCCGGTGGTGATTGAATATGATGACCATGTGGCCAAGCGGTTACGCGATATCTCTTATCGGGGGATTTGTGCTGAAGACCGAGCTTTGCTGCAACCTTATATGGTGAACATTCCTAAACGGCTGTTCGAGAAATCTGATAATTGTCAGGAAGTTAAAGCTGGCCTGGATTTATGGAGGTGGGTCGGACTCTATGATGCGATTCGAGGTATTCCGTTGGAACTGGATGGTTCGATCGATCCTGGATTTTTGATTTGTTGAAAAATTTAAGCTAAGAAATTGCAGATAGTTCTGTTGTGATATAGAGTTATCTGGGAATTTAAAACTTTGGACAAATAATTAACTAGTAGAGATTCCCCGTGAAAGCTGGGGAAAACTATACCTATACAAATGAAACACATTGTTTTATGAGTGACCAAGAACCTTTGTTAGTCAAGGTGCGGGGTGATTTTGCCCTGTTTACCCGACCAGAATTTTCAGCAGAGCGGGTTAGCTACGAAGCACCAACTCCTAGCGCTGCACGCGGTATTTGCGAAGCAATTTTCTGGAAACCAGAAATTCGTTGGCGAATTCAATCAATTAAAGTGCTCAAACGCATCCAGCAATTTTCGATATTACGCAACGAGGTTAATAGCCATCAAAGCGATCGAGCGGCCAAAAGCTGGGATGCTGGCAGTGGTTACTTTGCCGAAGAAGACCGCGCCCAGCGTCATAGTCTTTGTTTGCGTGATGTCGAATACATTATCGCTGGACAAATGGATTTACGCCCTCATGCTACTGATAATATTGCCAAATATCGAGATCAGTTTAGGCGAAGAGTTAATCGTGGTCAGTGCTTTAACCAACCATATTTGGGCACTCGGGAATTCAGCGCCGAATTTGAACCTGTGAGCGGCGATGAACAGTCAGAATTAGCCAACCAACCTAAACAAGATTTGGGTTGGATGCTATTTGATATTGAGTTTAGCGAACAGCCTAAAGGCGGCAAGCTAAGCTACTATGCTCACGATGGCAACGGTTCACGGGTTGCTCAAGGTAGCGCCATGCCGAAGTTTTTTCATGCCGAGCTAGAAAATGGTGTGTTGAACGTACCCCAAAGCTTATATTCACCGATCGCCGGTTGCGAAGCTATCGATCGAGGTAGCCGATGATTTTAGCCAAATTATATGAGCTATCTAAACAGCTAGAAGGCGATGATGCTATGCCATCGATGTATGGCAAAGTCAAAATTCGTTGGATAATTCCCATTAATGCCGATGGCACCCTCAAGGGGAATTTTGAAGATCTTAAAGGAGCTACCAAAGCCGAGTTACGGGGCAAAGAGTATATCATGCCCGACATGGTGCGATCGTCTGGTATTAAACCTAAACTATTAGCTGATAACGGTGAATATGTTTTGGGCTTACAAAAAGCCGGAGCTGATCCCAAAAAAGTAGCTGAACGTCATCGACAGTATAAGGATTTGATTCATCTTTGTGCTGTTGATACTCAAGACCCGGCAGTAATGGCGATCGATCTTTTTCTAGGTGTCTGGAAACCCGAAGAATTTAATCAAGCAGATCTAGACCCGGCTGACAACTTTACCTTTCAAGTCCATGGCTTGGGGGCGAGGTCAGTAATTCCGGCCAATGCCCTAGAAAACAACACTGCCATCCAAAATTTTTGGGCGGTACATACCGCAGGCAAAGACAGTCCACTCATGACTTGTTTAGTTACTGGACTCGAAAACTGCCCGGTAGAAGCTCGTTTACCAGTCAAAATCAAAGGTATTCCCGACGGTCAAACGGCTGGGACATCATTGGTTTCGGCTAATGCTGCGCCATTTAGCTCTTACGGTTTAGAGAACTCCTTAACTTCGCCAATTTCTCGGGATGCGGCTGAAGGTTTTGGTAAAGCTCTCAATCATTTAATTGCCAACAAAGAAAGTCGTCTGTATCTTGGCCCTGTGGTTTACACCTTCTGGGTACGTGGTGATTTCAATACCCAAGTAATCACTAAGTTATGTGATGAAGACCAATCGCTAGCAGATTTAGATGACTTATTGGATGACGATGATTTGTTGGAAGACCCTGTGCAAGCTCAAGAAGCCCGTAACTTGCTAGATGCAGCTCGATCGGGTAAACCACAATATGGCATAAATGCCGATCGATTTTATGCCCTGAGCCTCACAGCCAGTGGCGGTAGAGCTGTTGTCCGTAATTACATCGATATTCCGGTATCCCAAGCCGAAATTAATTTACGGGCATGGTTTGCAGCCATGTTGATTGTCAATGAATATGGCCAAACTATCCAAAAGCCCTATTTATCGATGCGGCGATTGCGGCGATTGCTGCGACCGCTGTATCGAGATGTCACTAAGGAGCTAGATTTAGATGGTGCCAAGCTGCTGGATGTAGCTATCCACGGCGGCAAATTACCCCTAGATATGTTGGCTCAGGCTGTGCGACGAACAGCGATCGAACAGTCTATTTCTCATCCAAGAGCGGCGTTGATCAAACTGATTTTGACGACTCAACTAGCTACAGAAACTCACAACCCCATGAAAAACATGCAGGAACTTAACCTCGATCCCAGTTTTGAAGACGAAAAAGATACGATGGCTTACCATTGTGGCCGGTTGCTAGCCCATTTAGAGAATATCCAAAAGGCGGCGCTACCTGAAATTAACACTACCTTGATTGATCGATATTATGCGGCTGCTGCCAGTACTCCGGGTAAAGTGATGGGCGAATTGGTCAAAGATGCTCAAGGTCATTTGCGTAAATTGCGAGTAACAAAACCAGCTATTTGTGAAGCACTTCAGCAGGGATTAGAAAACATCACTATTCAGTTTTATTCAGCAGAAAAGTTTCCAAATACGCTCACCATGCAGCAACAGAGCATCTTTGCTTTGGGCTATTACCACCAAAGAGCTGCTAACCGCAAGATTGCTCTCGATCGCAAGGCTGAAAAAGAAGCAAAAAAAGCGGCACTAGATGCCGATAAAACAGACGCTAAATAATCTATTTTTTATTCACTTCTATTTTCTTGGAGAATTCCCAATGACAACTAATAGCCCGCAACACTTAAATCCAGAATGCCGCCATGATTTTGTTTTATTATTTGATGTACTGGATGGCAACCCCAATGGAGACCCAGATGGTGGCAACTTACCCCGCACCGACCCGGAAACCATGGAAGGACTAGTAACTGATGTTTGCCTAAAACGTAAAATTCGCAACTATGTGGATTTAGTCGGTGAAGACCAGGCTCCTAATATGATTTATGTGCAAAACAAAGGCGTAGCCCTAAATGACATGCACGCTAGGGCTTACACGGCACTAGACCTCAAAGCTACTGGTACCAAGCAACAGCGTGATGATGTAGACAAAGCCCGAAAATGGATGTGTGAAAACTTCTATGATATTCGGATGTTTGGTGCAGTGATGACAACTGGGGTTAACTGTGGTCAAGTACGTGGTCCAGTTCAAATGACATTTGCTCGATCGCAAGATCCGGTAATGCCGTTGGATATTGCCATTACCAGAATCGCTATTACTAAGCCAGAAGATGCGAAGGTGGAAGTAAGTGATGAAGATGGCAAAGGCAAAGGTGGCAAGATCACCGAAATTGGTCGGAAAGCGATGATTCCCTACGGTTTATATCGAGGACATGGCTTCTTTTCGCCTCATTTAGCAGCCCAAACTGGTGTTACTTCAAAAGATCTGGAATTATTTTGGGATGCCCTAAAAAACATGTGGGACTTCGATCGATCAGCTAGTCGTGGCATGATGGCTTTGCGGGGACTATACATTTTTTCTCATGAGAACAAGCTGGGTAATGCCCCAGCACATAAATTGTTCGATCGAATCAGTACCAAACTCAAAAATCCTAATCAACCACCGCGAAAATTTAGTGATTATGAAGATGTCTCTATTGATGATACTGATTGGCCAAGTGGTGTTACATTAAAGCGCCTAACAGAAGGGTAGCTGTTCAGGGGAGGTCTTTTGCCTCCCCTTTGTTATGATGAAACTAGCTCATCTTTATTGGAGCCTTGCCCTATGGTTTCTCAAATCCAAAAGCCTACTACATCGATAGTAAATCCACCATATCAATATTCTCCAGAAGAATATTTGGAGATGGAGGTATGTTCAGAAGATCGTCATGAATATCGTGATGGAGAAATAGTGCTGATGACCGGCGCAACGCCCAATCACAACCGAATTGCTCGCAATCTTTGCACCACAATAACTGTAGGCTTGCAGGGTAAATCATTGGAAGTATTTGTAGCAGACCAAAGGCTCTGGATTGCCCAGGCAAGACTATATACTTATCCAGATATCATGGTGATTGAGGGAGACTTAGCGCTGCAACCAGGGCGCAAAGATACGGTTATGAACCCGCTCTTGATAGTTGAAATACTGTCAAAGTCCACCCAGGCTTATGATAGGGGCGATAAATTTGCAGCCTACCGTACAATTCCGGGTTTTCGGGAATATGTATTAGTAGATCAATACAGTCAGCATATCGAACATTATGTTAAAACTAGTGCCAAAAAATGGAATTTCCAGGAATATGATGAAACCGATATAGTGGTGCCATTGCAGTTGATCGATCTAGAAGTGACAATGGCCTATATTTACGACAAAGTTGAATTTGCACCCGCAGTCGTCGAAGTGGAATGATTTTGTGGGTACGCTACTGTTATCGGTTCTCGGTAACGAAATTGTGGAAACAACTGATGATTATGTGATGCTGAGCGCCCTCCAGCATTTTGTATACTGCCCCCGCCAGTTTGCCCTAATTCATTTAGAGCAAGTGTGGCAAGAAAATATTTATACCCTGCGCGGTCTGCGGGTACACGAGCGCGTCGATACTCCCACTCATGAGCTAATTGAAGGAATACGAGTAGAGCGATCGCTTGCCTTAGTTAGTCATCGTCATCAACTACGCGGCATCGCCGACGTAGTAGAATTTTTGGCCGATGGCACGCCCTATCCAGTGGAATACAAATCGGGTTCCCGCAAAGCCAAAGATGCTGATGCGGTGCAGCTTTGCGCCCAGGCCATGTGTTTAGAAGAAATGTTCGATCGACCTGTAACCACCGGAGCCTTATTTTACAGCGCCTCCAAACGACGGCGGGTGGTGGAATTTGACCCCCGGATTCGATCGCTGGTGACTGCAACAGTTCAAGCAGTCCAAGCCACTCTACAGACCCAAATAATGCCACCGCCAGTTGCCGATGCCCGCTGTGATGACTGCTCGTTGTTAGAAGCCTGTCTACCCCAGTCGTTAAAGAAATTTCCCCAATTATGGGATGCCCAAGCCGCTTTTAGGATTGATGAAACACCATGAAACAAATTTTGAATACGCTGTATGTCCAAACTCAGGGGACTTATTTGCAGCTCGACCACGAAACTTTGAAAGTGAAAGTCGAGGAAGAAACCAAGCAGGTGCCCTTGCACCATTTGGGTAGCATTATGGCTTTTGGTAATGTGCTATTTAGTCCTTTTTTGATTCATCGCTGTGCAGCGGATGGTCGATCGATTGTGTGGCTTTCTCAGAGTGGTCGGTTTCAGGGACGATTAACCGGACCGACGACTGGAAATGTGTTGCTGCGACGAGCACAGCATGAGGCGATGACAAATCCGGTGGCGACGCTGAATATTGCCAGGTATGTGGTGGCTGGAAAGTTGCAGAACACGCGAAATGTGTTGATGCGGGCAGCGCGGGAAGCTAAGGATGGAGGAGATGAAACAAAGTTGCGATCGGCTGCTCAGGTTCATGCTGATGCCATTGAAAGTATCGAAAAATCGGCAGATATTGACCAGCTACGAGGGATTGAGGGCTATGCAGCGAAGGCTTATTTTGGGGCTTTTGGTGAAATGATTCGGATGAACCGAGAGGGGTTTGATTTTCAGGGGCGATCAAAGCGGCCACCGAAAGATGGCATTAATGCACTGCTATCTTTTGCTTATACGCTGTTGGCGAATGAGTGTGTGGCGGCTTGTGAAGGGGTGGGGTTAGATCCACAGATGGGGTTCTCGCATGTGATGCGTCCGGGGCGGCCTTCGTTGGCGTTGGATTTGATGGAAGAGTTGCGGTCTGTGGTGGCCGATCGACTAGTTTTAAGTCTGGTGAATCGGGGGCAGGTGAAGCCATCTGATTTTATTGATCGTCCGGGGGGTGGGGTTTATTTGACTGACGATGCACGGCGAGATTTTTTGGCGGCGTATCAAAAGCGCAAGCAAGAGGAGGTGACGCACCCTATTTTGGAATCGAAAGTGCCAGTGGGTTTGCTTTGTCATGTGCAAGCGCGCTTGTTGGCTCGGCATTTGCGGGGTGATCTGCCGCAGTATCCGCCGTTTATTTTGCGAGGTTAGGTATGAATATTTTGGTGACTTATGATGTGGGTGATACGGAGTCGCGGGAGGGGGCGCGGCGGTTGCGAAAGGTGGCGATCGTTTGTAAGGATTATGGCCAGCGAGTGCAGTTTTCGGTGTTTGAGTGTGAGATTGATGAGATGCAGTTTGAGATGTTTCGATCGAAGTTGTTGAAGGTGATTGATGTGAAGTTGGATAGTTTACGGTTCTATAAGCTGATGGGCGGCAGAGATCGGGCGGTGGAGGCTTATGGCATCGATAAGTATGTGGATTTTAATGCGCCGTTGATTTTGTGACGCGAACCTCTAGTGCTGGTGGTTTTCCTGGGAGGTTCGCGTTAGTTTGCTGGGCAAGGGTTTGAGGTTGTTTGTTGGGTATTTAGGAGGTCTGAGATGATGCTGGTTTTTGTTGGTTCGCGTTGGGAGTTGTTGAAGTATTTGCTATGTAAGGGTTTAGAATGGGGGCTGTAGCGATTGCCTTTCGGGGCGATCGAGGATTGGAACACGCTACCAATACGAGGGATGCTAAACACAGTGTAGCGATTGCCTTTCGGGGCGATCGAGGATTGGAACCACCGAAGCTGATGCGGTAACTATGCTTCTACAGTAGCGATTGCCTTTCGGGGCGATCGAGGATTGGAACCAAGTCAATCGGTTGCGTGAGTCTATGCTCGGGTAGCGATTGCCTTTCGGGGCGATCGAGGATTGGAACAGTCAGAGCTGGACGAAGTAATCCCCGCATTTGTGTAGCGATTGCCTTTCGGGGCGATCGAGGATTGGAACAGCGGGCAAAGTTTGATCGGATCGATCGAGCACGTAGCGATTGCCTTTCGGGGCGATCGAGGATTGGAACATATCCCTATCTTATGGGGTGTGACAGATGAGCGGTAGCGATTGCCTTTCGGGGCGATCGAGGATTGGAACTAGCGACCCAGCTATCACCATCATTTTAAAATGTAGCGATTGCCTTTCGGGGCGATCGAGGATTGGAACCACTGATCCAAACCAACAAAGTAACCCTAGTCGCGTAGCGATTGCCTTTCGGGGCGATCGAGGATTGGAACTTTGAACATTGATGAAAATAGCCAGCCATTTCTAGGTAGCGATTGCCTTTCGGGGCGATCGAGGATTGGAACCGGCGTTCAGCATGAATTTGCCGCCCAAAATAGGCGGTAGCGATTGCCTTTCGGGGCGATCGAGGATTGGAACAATCCGCTGGCGCTCACAGTCATAATTTTACTGGGTAGCGATTGCCTTTCGGGGCGATCGAGGATTGGAACAAGAGTTATAACCAAGACAATCCAGATGTTCTACTGGTAGCGATTGCCTTTCGGGGCGATCGAGGATTGGAACAGCTAGATATTAACGCTTACACGTTTGATCCTAGGTAGCGATTGCCTTTCGGGGCGATCGAGGATTGGAACCTATCTATTACTGATGCCCTTTTATCCTTATTTGGGTAGCGATTGCCTTTCGGGGCGATCGAGGATTGGAACTTGCTCTTAATAGTCTCTGCAAGCCATCGCTAGGGTAGCGATTGCCTTTCGGGGCGATCGAGGATTGGAACTGCCCTAGAGTTGCTAGCCAGTGCCGATAGTCCGGTAGCGATTGCCTTTCGGGGCGATCGAGGATTGGAACAACTACTCCCGTCATTACAAGAGTTACTTCTTTTGGTAGCGATTGCCTTTCGGGGCGATCGAGGATTGGAACCTCATCTTCCGCTTTAGTGTTAACAATTGGGCTACGTAGCGATTGCCTTTCGGGGCGATCGAGGATTGGAACACGTTTTGCCTTATGTACTTTCAGCATTACATG
>JANNEH010000272.1:0-3780 GCA_031378405.1 Synechococcales cyanobacterium OTE_75_metabat_409 | reverse complement strand
GGAACGCCTCCCCTCAAACTCCCCTACGTAAGGGTTGATCTTGCTGAGTTGCCGCGTTGTCTTTATTGATCAAACTTAGTTAAGTTGACAACCGCAACTGCGCGACAACGCTGGTGAGCGTTTTTGAATTTGGAATTGCTGATTAACGTTTTTTGAACTGAACGCTATCTTCGGTCAGGGTAATATCATAACCTTTATAAACATCGTGACCTAAAAGGCCATAGTTTAGGTTGTTGTCGCCTACCGCTACGGTGAGGTTTGTCACTTTTCCTGGACCGAATTCCAGGGAATCGAGTTTAACTGTGTCGAATTCGGCGTTGCCATTGGCGGTCTTTGCTGTGGTTTTACCTTGAGAAGCTAGCTTCAATCTTTCTGCTACACCTTTAGTGAGCAATGTTTTGCTTGCTCCAGTATCTAACATCATGGGTATTCGATCGCGGCCATTGATGACTACTTCGATGATCGGCACGTTGTTATTTTTGGCCACAATTGGCAAGGAAAAAGACTGAGACTGATCGATCTGGGTGATTTTAATAGTATCAATATTCGGATCTGGTTTCTCGGCTTTATTGCCTTTCTTGGTTGATTCCAGATCTTTTTGCTCAGATGACGGTGGCTTGTAATTTAGCGCTTTTTGGCGGGCATTGGATAAATTCTGCTGATATTGGGGCAAAATTTTCATCGCCAGTGGATAGTTAATGCTGTTTTTAGGAATCATTTTGAGCAGTTTTACTGACTCTTGCCAGCGATCGGCTACTAGCGACCAATCTTCTTTGGCCATGGCAGTTTCGCCGACAGCCCGAGCGGCAGCGGCGGTGTTTAGAGCTTCTTGATAGCGATCGTTGGCAATGGTGGCATTCAGCGCGGCTGTGTCTGTCAGTCCCCCTGTCGGACTCGCTGTTGGGCTAGGTGAAGTGCTAACCACTGGTTCGATACTCACTGCCGGACTTGCTGTGGGGCTGGGGGTTGGAGCTGTTGTCCCACAGGCACTCAGCAGTAATAAAGTACAGCTAAAAATACCAATTTTGTTTTTTTGCATCCTGTTTACCGTAGATTCCCCTCATTATTTGCGATCGCAGTAATTTCTCATCTCTATTCCACGATACCCACAGTTCATCCGGATATTCACACGAAAAAACAGGCGACCATCGTCGCCTGTTGTCTAAAAATTTGTTGGTATTGGAAGTTACATCATGCCCATGCCGCCCATGCCACCCATACCGCCCATTCCACCCATGCCGCCCATATCAGGTGCAGCAGATTTGGGTTCGGGTTTTTCGACTACTAGGGCTTCGGTCGTAAGTACCAAGCCAGCGATCGAAACGGCATTTTGTAACGAAGCACGGACAACCTTGGCTGGGTCAATGATACCCGCCGCGATTAGGTCTTCATATTTACCAGTGGCGGCGTTATAACCCATGTTAAATTCGCTTTCCCGCACGTTTTCGACCACGATCGAGCCTTCGGCACCAGCGTTGTCGGCAATTTGGCGTAAGGGAGCGATCAAAGAACGAGCGATGATATCAGCACCAATCATTTCTTCGGAGTCGAAGCCTTCTTTAAAAGCTGCCACTTGCTTGGCTAGGTAAATCAAAGTCGCACCACCACCTGGTACGATGCCTTCATCGATCGCTGCTTTAGTAGCGTTGAGAGCATCTTGCAAGCGCAGTTTGCGATCTTTTAGCTCGGTTTCAGTAGCGGCACCGACTTTAATTACGGCTACACCGCCAGCGAGTTTAGCAATTCGCTCTTGGAGTTTTTCCCGATCGTAATCTGAGTCAGTTTCTTCCATTTGCTTGCGCAGTTGAGCTACGCGGGTGGCTACATCTTCTTTGTTGCTGCCTTCCGCTACGATTACGGTGTTTTCTTTGTCGATCGTAATTTTGGTGGCTTGACCAAGCATTTCTAGTTCTACTGTATCCAAGCTCAAACCGATTTCTTCGGAAATTACCTGACCACCAGTCAATATAGCGATGTCTTGCAACATGGCTTTGCGGCGCTCACCAAAGCCCGGTGACTTGATAGCAGCGACGTTTAACACACCTCTGGCTTTGTTTACTACCAAGGTAGCCAGAGCTTCGCCTTCTACGTCTTCGGCAATAATTAGGAGAGGTTTACCAGCACGGGCAACTTTTTCTAGTACGCCGACTAGTTCTTGGATCGAGCCGATTTTTTTATCGACGATCAAGATCAAGCAGTTTTCGTATTCGATGCACATCCGCTCGTTGTCGGTGATCAAATAAGGCGAAAGATATCCCCGATCGATCTGCATTCCTTCTACTACGTCCATTTCAGTAGAAAGAGACTTAGATTCTTCGATGGTAATTACGCCATCTTTGGTCACTTTGGCCATCGCTTCAGCGATCATGTTACCAATTACTTCATCGTTACCAGCCGAAACGGTGGCTACTTGAGCAATGCCGTTGCCTTCCACAGGCTTGGCGACTTTAGCGATTTCGGCGACTAGCTTGGCCACCATTTTGTCCATGCCGCGTTTGAGTCCGATCGGGTTGGTGCCCGCTGCGACGTTTTTCAGTCCTTCACGAATCATTTCTTGAGCTAAGACAGTGGCGGTGGTGGTACCGTCACCCGCGAGGTCTTTGGTTTTAGATGCCACTTCTTGAATCAACCGCGCCCCGGTGTTTTCGAGGGGATCGCTAAGTTCGATTTCTTTGGCTACGGTGTTGCCGTCGTTGACGATCTGGGGGGCACCGAACTTTTTCTCTAATAGTACGTTTCTGCCTTTTGGCCCGAGGGTAATTTTAACTGCGTCGGCTAGGGCGTTGACACCGCGCTCTAGCGCCCGTCGCGACTCTTCGTCGAATACTACTATTTTAGACATAAGAATTTGTATGAAGACAGTCCTTCAAGAATTTAGCACTCTAGGGGCAGGAGTGCTAAACAGATTTGACTCCAATTTGGTGCGGTTTTCCGAACTCGCGGTTGTTGGTGCGTTGGGCAAGGGCTTGTTTGCCAGTGGTGATGCTTCCGAAGGTGGTTAAGACCATCAGCTTGAAAGTAAAAGTTTTATTGATCTAGCCAAGTAATGACATCGGCGATTTGGGTGAAATTGAATAGCTGGCTGCCGAGAGCCTCTAATTGTTCGATCGAGAGTTGGCTTAGTCGATCGCTCATCCTCTCTGGTAAAGTTCCAAATCGCTGGCTCAATAACATTAAAAGCATTTCCAGTTTACCCTTGGCTTCTCCTCGCGCTTCTCCCCTAGCTTCTCCGATGACTTCCCCTTCGGCTAGGGCATCTTGGTAAACACGGGTTTCTTGTAGTGTGACTCCTAGCATGGCATCTACCTCGGCGCGGGTGAGTTGGGTGAACTTGTAAACCATTATGGTTGTGACCATTTCTATGATATCGCGGTTGTTGATGCCTTGGGCAAGGGCTTGTTTGGCGGCATTGATGGCTGCTTCACCTTCGAGGGTGGTTAAGACCATCATGTTGAGTGCGGGAGAAGCGTCGCTGGGCAGTTCGTCTAGAAATATGGGAATGATTTTGCTGCTGTCGAGCAGGTGACTGACCATGGTGAGGCTGCTTTGTTGCAGATCGCGGCTGGGGAATAGGACTATGCCTTGCCAAGAGCTACATTTGTGGCGGTTGCGATAGGTGAAGATGCTGATTTCGGCGTTCATTCTTTCATAGAAGATTTCGTCGGGTTGAAATTGCACTTCTGCGAAGTAGACGGTGCCTGCGCTGGTTGGTGGCATCCAGACTCCATCTGTGCGGAAGGCTGTTTCTTTGACTTCGATCGCTTCAAAGGTGTACTGCTC
>JANNEH010000271.1:0-8459 GCA_031378405.1 Synechococcales cyanobacterium OTE_75_metabat_409 | reverse complement strand
ATTGTTTTAGTTGAGTAAACCCCAGGGTGCCTATCTATGAATTCCGAGAATCTTCCCCCAGAGCAGTTAACAGCTCCACTGCGGCCAAATAAACCAGTGCGGCGACCTAAAGCCGAGGTAGCAACTACTGGTATAGAACCGGCTAAACCTCGCCCCGAAAAACCGGTGAAGCCCAAAGACTACCCACCACCGCTGCCGATGTTTGAGCTGAGCGGTAATATGCCAATTCCGATGGCCAGTGAGCCGTTACAGTATCGGGCGATCGGTTTGGTGAAAGGGGCATATTTGGCCTCGGCAGAAGAATTTACCAAAGGCTCGCTAGTTACCGACGACGGCACGCTCATTGATGCGGTGCTGTTGGGGCGAATTATGAGCTTAGCTAAAAAGCACCTAGATCTTGGCCAGTCTCATTTGTGGGTGGTATATCCTCGCGTGCGCAAAGATGATGGCAAGCTCCATATACAGATTATGGGAATTTGGGAACCCAAGCTCATTGAGCCGGTAGCTGAGGGTGCAGTTGCTCCAACACCAGAACCGATGGAAATTCCGGATAATTATTTCTCGGTGCGAGGCGAAGTGGTCTTCCAATCACGGGAGAAAAAAGAAGTATTCGTCAAGATTCGCCAAGCTGCCCGCAAAAAAGAAACCGAACCTCGCCAGTTTAAGCTACGGCTCATTGGCGATTTTCCAGACAAAATGGTTGGCAATTTTTGGGAGTTTGATGTGTTGCGTCAAGGTGATGATTTGGTGATTCGCACTGGTCAAATGGTTGCCGCCCTGCGTGCCAAAGGTAGCAAAGGCAAGCCCCCCGGCGGTGGTGGCAGTCGTAAACCAGACGCCAAGTCCTGGAATAATGATCGACCTACCACTAATTCCGGGCCGCTGAGTAGACCAGTGATCAAGGCCAAGAAATCGGTAGAAAATTAGCTCTATTCATCATTCAGCGGTTCGCTGCTGCGACGATCTTGGGGAATAAATGTCCGATCGACTGGCAAGGCAGCCACTGGGGCAGTCAAAGTAAACTTGCCGGTAGCAATCCAGTCTTTGAGCAGATGGGCAATTTCTAGTGATCGACTGAGGCTCACCAGAGGTGCAACCCGCACGGTGCGACCCTCGATTTTGATTCTGCCACTTTTGAGCTGGGCGTAGTCTATCAACCCAAAGGTGGGGCGTACCCGCCGGGGAATGGAAAAATCCACGATCGGAGCCATAATTTGGTCGTCGGTAATAGCGCAGCGAGCAGCTATTTGCTCATTCAAAATCGGAATTGGCACACCGACCCCCAGCATCAAAGAAGGACCATAGTTTTTAAAATGACAGCCCCGTACCCAATTGGGGTCCATCTGTTTGGCATCACCAACTAAGGCCAGAGTCGCCGCCGGGCCGATCGGGGTTTTGTTATCTAGTCTTTTTTGCAGCGGAAAATGTTGGGTACCTTCCCAGGCAATATAGCCAATGCCACCGCCCAAGAAAATCCGACTACCAATGCCGATCGACTGTAATTCCGGGTCATTCAGCAAGGGTGAAATCGCGCCAGCGTTAGAAAATACGGCGTTACCCAAGCGCGGCTGTAGTGGCCCGAGATAGGTATAGAGGGTGCGATCACCACCGTTGACTCCCACAATGAAGTTTTGGTAGAGGTTGCGCGGGTTATATAAATAAAATTGGTTGACGGTGTCTTTGGTAATGGTGGTAGAAAAGTTGGCGCGCGGATAACAGTCGGTTTCTTGGCCCACCGCTCGCAGTTGCACCGTTTTACCGGCAATTAAATCTTCGATCACATGGGCACCACCTCGTTCTTCGTTTTCGCCTTCATCGGCGAGCTGGGTGGCTCCTAAATACAAATCCACTGCCCCAAACCCAGCATAAGCTGGTACGCCATTCAGCCAACAGCTCCGAATCTTAATCGGCGGGTCGGTATGCCCCAAGTTAATAATTGCACCGGAAGATTCCATCGGCTCAAAGCTGCCGGTGGTAACCACGTCCACAGCCTGAGCGGCAGCTTTCACACCGTCGGCTTGCACCTTGGCCTTAAACTCCTCGATCGAACAGACCACCACAGTGCCTTTGCTAATTCGATCATTAATTTCATCAATGGTGCGCATTTTTTACTCCTTGCATAGCTTCGATCTGCCCAAGAGAACAGTATGGCCATAAAAAGACCCCAGCGATCAAAAATAGCTGAGGTCTGGGCGATCAACCAGCAAGGTTTTAGTCGCGTTGTACTTTGTCTTTTTGGCTGATAAATACCAAGCCGATGGTGGCTGGAACTACTACTACTAACAAACCAGCCAAGAGGCTATACATAAAATTGGCTAAAGAGGGGGTCATGGCCGAATCCTTAAAATAAAAAAGTATATATTTATGTTGATTTTAGCCATTCGGTAGCTTTCAGGCAATGGCTGGATGTACCAAGATGCTTAGAAGATCGATCGAACCTCAGCCCCAAACCATTGATAGCCATAGCTCTGCTCTTTAGCCAGAGTCGATCGAGCGCATCGGTCATATAATAAAGAAATGTTAAGCACTCCTGGCCTATAATCCCGATGAACACCAATTTATTCAGCAATATCGATACCCATTTAGTTAGCCTGGCACTCGGCATTGCCCTGGGTTTATATATTTTGCTCTTCATTGTGCGGATTGTGTTGACTTGGTATCCCCAAGTGGCGTTGGATAAGTTTCCTTTTAATGTGGCAGTGGTACCAACGGAGTTGCCCTTATCTATTACTCGCAAAGTGGTGCCCCCGATCGGGGGAGTCGATATTACCCCAATCATCTGGGTGGGGATTATTAGCCTGGTGCGAGAGGTGTTGATTGGTCAGCAAGGTTTACTAACTATGCTGTCTCGCTAAATCGCAAAAAATGGTGCGTCAGAAAGTGTCAGGCGGCCTATACAACAGCGCCAGCGAAGTTGTCCGTGAAGCATTACGGCTCATGGAAGCCCAAGATCGTCTACAGACAGTCAAACTAGAACAACTTCGCCAAGATATTTACGATGGTTTGAATAGCGGAGAGGCGACTCCTTGGGATGCAGAAGAGATTAAGCAAGAAGGTCGAAGAAGAAGAATCGATCGAATGGGTAGCTAATCTTAGGTATTCAAATGTTGTCCGTGTGCCAATACGGTTCGTTTAAGCCATAATCAACTTCGGATCACTGTTTCTCGGTGTTCAAGTTTTTCAAAGTAGGAGTCTGAAGACATTGGAGGTGAACGCAAAGATCCATGAAATCCATCGGTAGGGGCGTATCGCATACGCCCTTCCGATGGAATTCATCAAAACCATAGATTGTTGCAGTGGCTGTCGTATCCGTGGAAATTTTTGAGATTGATGGATACTAAAATCCAATGGTCGGGCGCATGCAATGCGCCCCTACCATTGGATTTCAACAACTGTCCTTGATACCAAAAAGAATTATGGGTACCATGTTTCGCCTAAGCGAACCGTATTGGTCTGTGTGCTACATGGGTCGCGTGATTTAGCCGTTATTTTTCAATCTGATAATTAAGTTACTTTTTGGGTGACAGCAACAAATTCATGTTACCGCTGCCAGACATCGGTGGAATCATTGAGCTGCCGTCCCATTTATCGATCGCCTGTTTCAGCAAAATCCGGTCAGACAACACTGCATCCAAAGTCTTCAATCGCTGTGCCTCGATCTGCGCTGTTTCTAGCTCGGTCATTTTGCGTTGTCTTTCTTGAATCGCAATTTGTTTTTGCTCGATCGACTTTTGCACCTCGGCATCTAACACAAACCCGGTCACCGCAAAATCTCTAAAATTTACGTAGGCTTGCTTATCTAGCTCCTTAATAATATCTTCCCGAATCTCGCCGCTAATTCTAGCCTGATTTTCGATCACTTCCTGCATGGCATAGCCCGTCACCACTCGCTTTACTGAAGAAACTAAGACTGGCTGGATCACCACATTTTTGATAGATTCTTCGCTTTTGCCAATATTGGCGACGATCGCTGGAGCATTGGGGGGATTGATCGCATAGGTGGCCGTGGCAGTGACCTTGATTTGCTGAGAATCGCGGGTTTGGACGGTAAATTCTTCTGGGATGGCCTTGGTTTGAATCGAAATCTCTTGAACAGTCTGGGCGATCGGAATCAAAAAGTTCAATCCAGGCTGGCGTGGTGGTGACTGCACGACCCCAAAAGTAGAGACGACACCTACGGTGCCAGAAGGAACAACTTTAATGCTCAGAGCAATGATGGTGACAACGAGCGCCACCGCAATAAGAATGTTCTGAACAATAGGTTTCATGCTTTCACCTTGAGTTGATATCCTCAGTATTACCCAAAAATAATTTCACAATTACGAAGATGAATAATTAGCAAATTTAGGTTTGCACCAAATTGAGCTAAGCAAGGGTTGCCCGCTATGATATTGGGGAAGTTTTGTGAAGTGGCAGCTTACCATGCAACCATTAACCCGGCGGGTTGAAGACCTTACTATTCAGATTTATCCAGACCTCACGGCCTTGGTGGATGATGCGGTCGATCGATTGAGCCAGTATTTGCAGTCGGCGATTACTCAACAAGGACAAGCCACAATAATTTTGGCTTCAGGCAGTTCCCAGATTCAGTTTCTCAAGTCTTTCACCGCCAATTCCCAGCTCGATTGGTCAAAAATCACCTGTTTCCATTTGGATGAATATCTGGGTATTGCCACCAATCACCCCTCTAGCTTTCAACGCTATATGCGGGAACTAGTACTAGATCAAGTTCCCTGCCAATTTCATTTTTTGGATAGTGGTACAGTAGAACCGATGCAAGAATGTCAGCGTTATGGGGCACTATTAGCTGCTCAACCGATCGATCTTTGCCTGTTGGGGGTGGGTGACAATGGCCACATTGCTTTTAATGACCCCTTAGTTGCCAATTTTCAAGACCCGGAACCAGTAAAAATTATCAAACTGGCCGAAAAGTCTCGTCAACAGCAGGTAGATGTAGGATTCTTTGCCGAAATTTCTCAGGTGCCCCAATATGCCATCACCCTGACCATTCCCAGTATTTGTCGGGCACAGCAGATTTATTGTTTGGCCACTGGGCAGCGCAAAGCTAGTATTGTGCGCCAGTTTCTGCAAGATCCGATTTCTTCCACCTTGCCTGCTACTATCCTGCGTCGGCAATCCCAGGCTACACTTTTGTTGGATTCCGCCGCCGCCAGTCTTCTTTAAAGGATTTTTACCCAATATGATTGAACGTCTTTCTCGTGCAGCTCGCTCTCTGTCTATTCCCTTAGTGGCCGGGTTGGCCGTTAGCGGCATAGTTTTTGGCATCAAAGAATTGGGCTGGCTAGAACCGATCGAGCTAGCAGCCTATGACCAAGCTACCCGTTTGCGACCGGCTGAACCTGCCGACCCCCGGATTTTGGTGGTGGGTATTAGCGAGAAAGATATCCTTAAATATAATTTCCCGATTCCTGACCAGATTTTGAATAGCGCCTTGCAGAAGCTGATTGATGGCGATGCGGCAGTGGTGGGAGTGGATTTAGTCAAGGACTTAGCCAAAGGTGAGCTGCTCAAGACCTTTCAGGGCGAAAATCAGGTAATTGCCGCCTGTAGCCACGGCGGAAAATCTGAAGACCCCACCAAAAGCCCGCCAGGAGTAGAAGAAGTCAAAGTAGGCTATGTAGATTTGCCTGTCGATCGAGATGGTATTGTGCGCCGTTCTTCCTTGTTTGCTACTGGCAACGATCCAAATTCGGCTTGCTTGGCCAAAGACTCCTTGGCGATTATTCTCACCCGCAGCTATTTAGAATTTGTCAAAAAAATCGAGCCACAGTTTGCTGGTGAAACCTACCAGTTTGGTCAGGTGGCTATTCCGAACATCACGGCTAACTTTGGCGGCTACCAAAAATCTGAAATTGGTGGCTATCCAGTATTAATTAAATACCGTCACCCCTCCAAAGCCTTTGAGCTAGTGACCCTCAGCGATTTGATCGACGGTAAAGTGACCAATATCAAAGACCGGATTGTGTTGGTCGGCTCTACTGCCAGCAGCATTAAAGACAGTGTGCGCAGCCCTTATAGCGCCAGTGGTGCTGAAAATAACGTAATGCCCGGTGTGATGGTACATGCCCAAGCCACCAGTCAACTGGTGAGTGCGGTATTAGACAATCGCCCCCTAATCAAATCTTGGCCAGAATGGCTCAAAGGTGTGTGGCTATTGGGTTGGGCACTAGGTGGTGGCTCCTTGGCTTGGTTTGTGCGTCATCCCGGTAAGTTGTTAGGTTCTTTGGGAGTGGCTGGTGCTGGTTCGATCGGTGCTTTTGGCTTATTGTTTGCCAACTCTATTTGGATTCCGGTGGCTGCGCCGCTGCTAGGTTTGAGTGGTGCTGCTTTAGCCGCCTATGGCTGGCGAAATTATGGGGTCGATCGCGAGCAGCAAAAAATGAAAATGCTCACCCGTAACCAAGAGCAAACCATTGATGCCCTCAAGCAGTTGTTGGTCCAACAGCCGGTTACGGGTATCCCGACGCAAAATGCTTCCATGCCGGTTACCACGGCTATTCCTGAACAACGGTTACTGGGCGATCGCTATCAAACCGTGAGTATTTTGGGGGCGGGGGGCTTTGCTACCACCTATTTGGCCGAGGATAATAATCGGCCTAGTCGTCCGCGCTGTGCGATTAAGCATCTGGCTCCGGCACGTCGCGACACCGCTTTTGTAGACATGTCCCGGCGTTTGTTCAACACCGAAGCAGCTATTCTAGAACGACTCGGTAACCACGAACAAATCCCTAACTTACTGGCCTATTTTGAACAGGCTGGGGAGTTTTATTTGGTGCAAGAGCTAATTGAAGGCAAGCCTCTAGATGAAGAACTGTTACTGGCGGCTGAGCCTTGGACAGAGCAAAAGGTGATCGATTTTCTGCAACAAATGCTGCCGGTCTTAGAATATATCCACGAACGGGGGGTGATTCATCGCGATATCAAACCCAGTAATATTATTCGGCGCAGTAGCGATCAGGTTTTGGTGCTGATCGACTTTGGCGCGGTCAAAGAAATCAATCCTCAACTGCCCGATGCCGCCACGATCGCTATTGGTACCCGAGGTTACACTCCGGCAGAGCAATATGCTGGCCATCCCCGTTTTAGCAGCGATGTCTATGCCTTGGGCATGATTGCGATCGAAGCTGCGACCAATACTAACCCCCGAGAAATCCCTCTCAATGACAAGACTGGTAACCTAGACTGGGAAGAGCTTTCGCCCATGAGTCCGGCGATCGAAGCCATTTTAAACAAAATGGTGGCTTACCAATACTTACAGCGCTATCAAAGTGCGACAGATGTGTTGCAAGATTTGCAATTAATGTTACAAACAAAAAAGGCTGATCCGGTGACTTAAATCAGCTAAATGTCTGATCCACAACACAAAAATTAGTCTAGGACTTCCCGTCAGAGAAAAGCGGTGGTAGAATCTGTTATCAAATAATATTTTAGTAACGGGACGACAATCATGGCCGTAGTACAAAGCAGCCTGTTGGGCGATTTTAAAAACTTTGTTATGAAAGGCAACGTGCTGGATCTGGCCGTTGCAGTTATCTTGGGAGGCGCATTCGCCAAAATTATTGAGTCTTTTATCAAAGACATTATCACTCCAGCAGTTCTATCACCAGTTTTAGAAGCTGCCAAATTGAAGGATATTGCAGAATTGAGCATTGGTGGTATTAAGTATGGTTTATTTCTCTCTGCTTTAATTAATTTTTTGTTGATTGCTGCGGTAATTTTCTTCGTCGTGAGAAGCTTTGAAACTGCCAAGAAAAAAATGTCTCGTCAAGAAGCAATGGCTGCTGAGACACCGGCTGATCCGATCGCAGTTCAACAGCAATTGATTAGCTCGATCGATCGCCTCAACACCACTGTTTCTCAGAAAGTCTAAAATTTCTCATCGGTTTTATAACAAAAAGCCCTGCTCATGCAGGGCTTTTTGCCAGGATTTCGATATTTAGCCAGGAACTCCAAATTCAATTCCTAGATTAGTCAACTGGCGTTGTCGCGCAGTTGCGGTAACCATCATGACTTGGCCTGATCAATCAAGACAACGCCGGATGCCTGAGATCAACCCTTACGTAGGGGAGTTTGAGGGGAGGCGTTCCGTCCCCTCGATGGGGGGTGTGGGGGTCAGAACCCCCACATTCCAAGCTTACTATTTGTAATTGCTGATATGTAACTGAGCCTTCCCACCCCAAGCTACCAATTAAACCAAAACCAAAGAAGGTTGCCAAACTTTGCCATCGAGCGCCATTTGCTCAATATCGATCGCCAGTCGCAGCGCCTTCAAAGCCTGTTCACCACCCACTGAAGGTTGGTTACCACAGCGCACACAGTTCACAAAATGCTCTAACTCAGCATAGAGTGGCTCCACATTGCTGGTGTAGACCTTCTCGATGAGTCCATCTTGGCGATATAAGCCTTTCTGGAACTCATTAAACTTGTCACCATTGTGG
>JANNEH010000012.1:0-1847 GCA_031378405.1 Synechococcales cyanobacterium OTE_75_metabat_409 | reverse complement strand
CTCTAATATAATCAAGAAGCTCTCGCGCGAGAAATAGGGATGAGTAAAGTAGTCGGCATAGATTTGGGCACAACCTACTCGGTGGTAGCCGTGATGGAAGGTGGCAAGCCGGTAGTGATCGCCAACTCCGAGGGGAGCCGCACCACCCCCTCAGTCGTGGGGTTTAGCAAAGATGGCGATCGATTGGTCGGACAAATGGCCAGACGACAAGCAGAAATGAATCCCCAAAACACTTTTTATGGTGTGAAGCGCTTTCTGGGCAGAAAATATGCTGAACTCAGCCCTCAGGCTAAACAGGTACCTTATACCATTCGCAAAGACGACAATGGTAACGTCAAAATCCGCTGTCCACGTCTCAATAAGGAATATACCGCCGAAGAAGTTTCGGCGATGATTTTGCGTAAACTAGCCGACGAAGCCAGTCGTTATCTGGGCGAAGAAGTCACTGGTGCCGTCATCACCGTTCCGGCTTATTTCAATGATTCTCAGAGACAGGCTACGCGGGATGCCGGGCGCATTGCTGGGTTAGAAGTATTGCGGATTTTGAATGAACCTACAGCAGCTTCTTTGGCCTATGGCCTAGACAAACGCGAACTCCAAACAATTCTGGTTTTCGACTTAGGTGGTGGTACCTTTGATGTCTCGATTTTGGAAGTAGGCGAAGGTGTCTTTGAAGTCAAGGCTACTAGCGGTGATACTCAACTGGGCGGCAACGACTTCGATCGATTAATTGTGAATTGGCTGGCTGATGAATTTTTTAAAATCGAAGGCATCGACCTGCGCAAAGAGCGGCAATCTTTACAAAGACTGGCCGATGCTGCCGAAAAAGCCAAGATCGAACTATCTGGCGTGGCCAGCACTGAGATCAATCTGCCTTTCATCACCGCTACTACCGAAGGGCCGAAACACATCGAAACTACTCTTACCCGCGCCCAGTTTGAAGAGATGTGTGGAGATTTACTCTCCAGGCTCCAGGCTCCGGTCAAACGCGCCATGGCCGATGCGGCGATGACCGGCAAAGATATCGATGAAGTGGTACTAGTCGGTGGCTCTACCCGCATCCCGGTGGTGCAAGATATTGTGCGTCAGTTTTTGAACAAGCGCCCCAACCAAAACGTTAACCCCGATGAAGTAGTGGCGATCGGGGCAGCCATCCAAGCCGGAGTGTTATCTGGTGAAGTGAAGGAAATGTTGCTGCTAGATGTGACACCCCTCACCTTGGGCTTAGAAACCGTCGGTGGCTTAATGAAAAAGCTGATTCCTCGGAATACTACTATTCCAGTACGTCGATCGGATACTTTTTCTACCTCCGAAAACAACCAAACCATGGTGGAAATCCATGTGGTACAGGGCGAACGAGATATGGCGAACGACAATAAATCGCTCGGTCGCTTTAAGCTTACGGGTATTCCCCCGGCACCCAAAGGTCTGCCCCAAATCCAGGTTTCCTTAGATATCGATGCCAACGGTATTTTGCAAGTATTAGCCATGGATCGCACCACCGGGCGAGAGCAGACTATCACTGTCCAAGGTGCTTCGACCCTGAGTGAATCGGAAGTGCAGCGGATGATTGCTGAGGCAGCGGAATTTGCGGCGATCGATCGGCAAAAAAAAGACAAAGTAGAACGCCGCAACAAGGCCGAAGCCCTTACCTCCCAAGCCGAACGCCGGATGCGCGAAATTGCGATCGAGTTTGGGATGCAGTTTGCCAGTGGTCAACGTCGGCAAGTAGAAAACTTGGTGCGCGAGCTGCGCGGTGCCCTGCAAGATAACAATGAGCGGGATGTAGAAACCATTAAAACTGAGCTAGATGAGTTGCTCCAAGATATCAACCGCCAAGTTCGCCA
>JANNEH010000241.1:0-3648 GCA_031378405.1 Synechococcales cyanobacterium OTE_75_metabat_409 | reverse complement strand
CGCGAAGAACCAACCCGATTGACCCAAGGGGTACAGCAAGAAAACGCTGACAAATACCGCGATCGGGCCAGAAAAAGCCAGAGCGTTGTAAGGACGAATACCCACCAAGCGAGCGATTTCAAACTGGCGCAGCATGAAGCCTATCAAGCCGAAAGCACCATGGAGAGCCACAAATGCCCAAAGGCCACCCAACTGACACCAGCGGGTAAAGTCGCCTTGAGCTTCAGGACCCCATAGGAATAACAAGGAGTGACCCAAGCTGTTGGGGGGAGTAGAAACAGCCACAGTCAGGAAGTTAGCACCTTCGAGGTAGCTAGAAGCCAAGCCGTGAGTGTACCAAGAGGTCACAAAAGTGGTACCGGTCATCCAGCCGCCCAATGCCAAAAAGGCAGTAGGGAACAGCAGAATGCCAGACCAGCCGACGAATACGAAGCGGTCTTTTTTGAGCCAGTCGTCGAGGACATCAAACCGTCCCCGCTCCTGGCCTCTGTCTAATGCAATGGTCATGTTCTAAGTCCCTTGCGCGATCGAGAATATTTTTTTAAGTGGATAGATATTATTTCTATTCTTTACCAAAATTAGCAGAAATTTTACAATTTGACACGTTAATGGTGCTTTGCTGACCAGACTGAGTAACTTAATGTGCCATCAAACTGTTCCGCCCTAAAGCTTCTAGCGATTTTCTAAAGAAAGTGTTAACTCTCTCATTTATCTCAAAAAATACTCCCCAAATATTGTCGGAGAGTATCTTTGAGTATTTTCATTTTAAGCGGGCGGTGGGAATCGAACCCACAACAACAGCTTGGAAGGCTATGGTTTTACCACTAAACTACGCCCGCACGTACACAGAAATCATATCACAAGAGGGCAATTGGAGACAAAGGTGCCTCCAATTTTTCGCCCTTATCACTTGGGCCAGAGGCTTGGTCAAACCAACGACATGGCTGATTGCTTGTGACTGGCTTCGTTGTAGCTGCTCCAAAAACTGGCAAATTCCCGAGCTTTTCCTTCCCAATCTGGATGGATGCGATACATCCGTCGAGGACGGCCTCGGCCTTCCACCTTTTTCCAATAGCCAGAAATCATGCCCGAACCTTCCAAAAACTTGATGGCACTGTAGAGCACCGTGTCTGAAAGGCGGAAGGTTTCTGAGTCTTTCTCCAACCGGGAGATTAGCTCAGTGCCGTAGGAATCACCATCCATCAATACAGCCAAAATATAGCAAACGGCCAGTTCTTGGTTGAGATAGAGTGGCGGTGGGTTTTTAAAGAAGCGGTAAATGTCATCAAATTTCATAGTTTTGACCACTAAAATGCTTTAGAGTACTGAAAATCTTGGAAAGACGTAATCATCGTAGCGATTGGCCTCACACACCCCTTCTAAAAGAAGCATCGACGTATCTCAACGTCTATTCAACTAGACTGTAATTCTACTTACTCCCGATCTAGTCATAATTACTGCCGATCGGTTTTAATGTTTAACTAACAGTTTTTAGATGCTTGTTTTAAGGTTAGCTCGATTATCCTTCCCCTTGGGGAATTTCTATATATACTTTTCTTTCGATTTGTTGAAAACATCATGACAGAATCTCTTAACAATAGTTCAACTCCGGTAGCTGCGAAGAAAATTGCGACCAATCTTCAGCGCATTGGCCGTTTCGGTTTATTGGTACAGTTGGCTCCGGCTGTTATTTCTGGTCTATTACTGCTGACTTCGATCGCCTGGACTGCTACCCATGGGAGTACCCGTAATACTGGCGGGGGTCTGGTATTTGCCACCCTTTCTTTGGCAGTGTTGTTTGGGTCATTATTTTGGTTCTTTCGCTATACCAAAATTGCTGGCAAATTTCGCGATGCCAGCCATCGCCCCAGTAAAGCCGATACCATCAAGTTGATTCGCTCTGGGGTGATGATCAATATTGTTGGCTTAGGATTTGCGGTGCTCGGAGCTGAGGCGCTGGTTTTCAACTTATTTTGGAAGTCATTATCTCTGCTCAACCCTTTCGCCCTTAGTAATGCTGTCTATAGCAGTAATTCTTCGATCGCCAACATTGTGATTCAGCCGATCGATGTGTTGGTATCTTTGGCCAATACCCAGACAATTTTTGCTCACTTTGTCGGACTCGCTTGCTCTCTATGGCTACTGGGTGATTTGGCGAAACAAAGCAATAAAGAGGTATCTAAGTAGGGTTTTGGCAGTCTGCACAGAGACCCCTTACCACCACTTCATAGGTCTGGGCTTGTAGCTCGGGCTTAATTTTTTGCAGATCTAGTTCGGTAAAGGTTTGCCACACAATGTCTTCGATCGCACCGCAGTTGTTGCAGCAAAAATGATGGTGAGGATGTACATTGGCATCATAGCGCCCAATTCCGGCTTCAATCCGCACTTCTCGCACTAGTCCCACAGTTTGCAATGCTTGCAGTGCGCTATATACAGTAGCCTGCGAAGAAACTGGCCCTTGGGCGTTGAGATCTAATAACAGCTTATCGACAGTGGGATGATCCTCTCGATCGAGCAGATTTCTGTATACCGCAAAACGCTGGGGGGTTACCCGCAAGCCGCGATCTTTCAAAAGTTGCACGATTCCATCAGCAGAGACAGTCATGGTACTCATACCATAGTTTATTCAATCTTAATTGTAGCGCCTCTTTTATCAGAATAGCTAGTAGAAAATAATTTTTATTTTTCTTGACTTATTTTTAAATCAGAATTATTCTGAGATATGTACGGACTAATCACAAATTTAAAGATATTTACCATGGCTGTAATTACCCACGTTCCCGATGTAACCTTTAAGACTCGCGTTAGAGATGAATCCGTAGGTGGTGAAAACCCCTTTCGCTGGCAAGATGTGAACACTAAGGACTTGTTTGCAGGCAAAAGAGTAGTAGTATTTTCTTTGCCCGGTGCCTTCACTCCTACTTGCTCTACTTCTCATTTGCCTCGCTATGAAGAGCTATATGATGAAATCAAGGCTCAGGGAGTAGATGCAGTTATCTGTGTTTCGGTGAATGATGCGTTTGTAATGTACCAATGGGGCAAGAGCCAAGGTGCTAAAAATGTTTTTTTGTTACCTGATGGTAATGGCGAGTTTTCCCGCAAGATGGGCATGTTGGTAGAAAAAAATAATCTGGGCTTTGGGATGCGCTCTTGGCGCTACTCGATGGTAGTGAATAATATGGCGATCGAAAAAATCTTTGCTGAAGCGGATTTTGGTGACAATTGTCCGACTGACCCTTTTGAAGTGTCTGATGCCAATACTATGTTGGCTTACCTGAAAGGCGCTAAGGCTTAAGAGTCAGTAATTCTAAATTAGCGGTGCTAAGACAGGTTGGTGCTGGGGGCTAGCCCCCAGACCCCCATTGAGAAGGTCTGAAGCCGCCACCTGCGGGCGGCTATCAAAGACCGTGGGACGGAACGCCTCCCCACTCCTAAGAGGAGACGCTCCGCGAACAAACTCCCCTACGTAAGGGTTGATCTTGCTGTGTTGTCTTAATTGATCAAATTGGGTAGCAGTTTTAAGCGGTATAGAATAGCAGAAATATTGCACTTGCCCTCATCCCCCAGCCCCTTCTCCCAAGCTTGGGAGAAGGGGAGTCGGAGCATCAAGCGTAGTTTCTTGCTCCCTCTCCCAAACTTGGGAGAGGG
>JANNEH010000172.1:0-5437 GCA_031378405.1 Synechococcales cyanobacterium OTE_75_metabat_409 | reverse complement strand
TTAGTGATCCTTATGAGCCACCTCTTCAGCCTGAAATCATCTGTTACACCGATCGCGAAAGCATTGCCGAAAGCGCCACCAAAGTTTTACAGGCCATCAAACTATTCAACTCGCAACATCCAGATCAAAACACCCAAAATGCGATCGACTGGCGACAAAGCATAATCTGAGAGATCGATCGACACCACTCGCTCCTCTAACTTCAAAAAACGCCACGCCGTCCCGCTAGTCACCACACCATAGATAGTTCTTACATCTTGCTTTTGGCTAATATTAAAACGTTGGGCTGCGACCATTTCGGCCAAGCATTGACCCAACGCTGGCTTCAGATCTTCCTTTTTGGCCTCAACCAGCATCACAACTGGCGCAGTAATGTATAGTTGTTCAGGCGATCGGCTCACCAAAAAACCGCAGTAGCCCTGAAGATCCGCCTCTGCATCCACATTAAACTCCTCCCCAGAAAAGACCCCCACCTGACCCTTGAGCTGGCGGCGGACTTCTAGCAACACCGGATTAATAATGCCCTCAGAACGCGCCTTCTCACTGCCCACCGCCACCGCCCAAGGCACAGTATCAACCAATAGCTCCAGGAGGAAAGGAGAGGGCGCGATCGCCGGAATTCCTTGAAACATATCCGGGCCTTCTTTTACTGTCAAGTTAAAATCTGCGACAGCCCGACTGAGAGTGAATTTGCTATAGGGCATTACTGTGACTGACTATGGAACTTTTTCATGGTAACAAACCTTGATCTATGGTGAATCTAGCGATTGCCCCAGCTCAGCCAGATTTAACACCCGACCAGCAGTGACCAAATAAACTGGATCAGCGATCGCCCCAATTTGGCGGGTCAAAGTTCCAAGTCGATCGCGAAACAACCGCCCCAAAGCATAAGCAGGCACCACCCCCCACCCAGTTTCCTCTGCCACCACAATCACCATCCCTGCCGGAGCCTGCAAACTCGCTAGTAGTTTAGCCTGCTCGATCGACCATACCTGTTCAGAATCCTCCAAAAAATTCGCCACCCAAGTTCCCAACGAATCGATCAACAAACATTGACTAGGCAGAGCCTTAGTAATAAGTTCCGACAAATTATCGGGACGCTCGACAGTCTGCCAATCCAAAGGTCGGCGCTGGCGATGTTGGCCAATTCTGACTTGCCATTCAGCATCAGTAGGGTCAATCTTTGCCGTAGCTACATAGACCACTTGGAGTTCAGATTTGATCGCCAACCGCTCAGCCCACTCGCTCTTACCCGATCGAGCTGCTCCAGTTACCAAAGTCATCATAGAATTAATTGTAGTCATTTTTCTGATACCGTCCACCAAGCTAAACCATAGGGCTGACTGGGTAAGTTTTTGCGTTCTCGCATCTGCACCCGAATTTTATAGAGACCACTGCTGGGCACCTGATGAAAAATATGTTCCACGCTATCTACGTTACTCACCGAAGACCAGACACTTTTGCTCACATCACTATCGGTAGCTTTCATCAGATAGAGATCCAAGTTGTTTAAACCTCGATCGGTAAAACTCTCGCCCTCATTATACTCACCATTTTTATTGCTATCCAATAACTCCACCTGCCGATCCCAGGCCAAAGTAATAGCTACAAAACTCCCAGCTTTCAGCAGACTTCCCAATTGATAATCACGAAAAGTAGTTACCTGATTGTAGTCCCAACCGATCGGCGGCACAGCAGTTGCTGGAGACCATTGACCAGGTTGAAACTGTTGATAAGCGCGAAAAGCATTCAAATGCCCTGCACCCATTTGGTAATCGATCGGGTGTTGAGGGTCTTGAAAAGCTTCACTTTCTAGCCAAGTATTATTGGCTTTGGTCAAGACCGTGCGAGTCATACCCAAACGTAGACCATTGCCCAAATCTTGCAGTTTATCAGCAGAATTTAGCAGCACCGCCTTCATCACCTCATGCTGACGAGCCGCCAATCCCCAGCGTTTACCTGTTTCCACCACAGGATTAGAATTCAAGCGATTGAGCTTACTAGCTGCCCGCAACTGTCGATCGCCATATTCTTGCAACAAAGCCAAAGTACCAGTAACTTGGGGGGTGGCAAAACTGGTGCCGTTAATTTTAATTACCTTACCCTCCAAATCGTAGAGCGTAAAACCAGTGCCAGGAGCAATTAGACTGATCGATCGACGAGCATTAGCATTAATTTCTTTGCCGCCAATTTTTTTGGCCGTACCCACCGGCTGCTCACTGAGGTTAGCAAAATCCACCTTGCGGAAGATCCCATCCCGGATCATCGAATAGGCCACATTCACACCATTGTAATTGTCGGTAGGAATCGGAATGCCGCCGCGCCCCTGGTTACCAGCCACCACCTGTAAAACATTGTGTGCCCGCGCCGACCAATCTAAACAGAGCGTGAGTAACGAACCACCATCCAATATTTCTCGCGATCGGGGTGGTTTACCCAAAGGATCACCAAAACTATAGTTAATTGCCCTCAGATCACCGCCGTTTTGTTGGGCAATGAACTGGCTGGCCACACATTCCTTTTCTTGACTAGTCTGGCGCGATGAACCCACCGCTGTCGAATACAGCCGCGCATCGGGTGCGACCCCTGGTCGAGCTTTATCTTTAGAGATCATCACATTGGCCACCATGGTGGCATGTTTATCTACCGAAGAATTTGCTTCCGCCGCCCTATCTTGAAAAAATACCTGCTCTAGCTGTAACACCGTGAAAGTAGAAGCCGCTTTATCGAGGCGAAAGGCCGCCGGACGACCAAGTTCTACCTGGCCGATCGCAATCTTTTTGCCTGTCAGATTAAAAGGATAAACATGCAGCCTGCGGGCATCAATCCCGATCGAATCTATTGTTGACAATGGCCCACCTGGTACGGCGTAGGCCATGCCCCATCCCAAACCCAAACAACTGAGTGAGCAGCCCCAACCCAGCCATCCCCAATATCGCTGCATTTATTAACCTCAAAAATTTAACTCGAAAATTTAACCGAATATTGTAGTCTTGATTGTAAAGCCTGCAATAGGGTAGGATTTGAACTCACTCGTCTGAAACTTATTTGGTCTTGTGCGAGAATCAACCATCACCGATGCTAGCACAGCGCCTAGCTAGCCAATAATGAAGCGTAGAGAATTTTTACAGTATGTCACCCTCTCCACTGCTAGCTTGGCCTTTGTGGCCTGTAGTAAAACAGTGAATCAGGCCAAGCCAGTAGCCTTTGGTCAACCAGAGAAGAAGGAGTTGAATATTGGTTTTGTGCCCTCGATCGAATCTCTGCCGCTAATTGTGGCCAAAGACAAAGGATTTTTTAAAGAACAAGGCTTAACGGTGAATTTAGTCAAGTTCGACAGTTGGGATGCCGTGAAAGAAGGCTTAACCAAGGGCAAAGTGGACGTAGCCCAAGCACCTTTTGCCTTGCCCTTGTGGTCGCATATTAGCAAAGATAAATCGCCATTGATTGCCCTGATGGGTCTGAACCTCAACGGTAGCAGCATTGGCATGAGCAGAAAAGTCTGGGACAAAGGCATCCGCCCTAGCCCCAAGTTCAATTACCGGCGGGAGTTTGGCGAGCTATATAACGGCTATATTCGCGGACGCAAGGTCAGCAGCAAAGATCAGGATAAAAACAAGGAAAAAGATAAGAATAAAGATAAGAGCAAGGAAAAAGAAACCGGCCTGCCGATCTTTGCGATCGATCACCCTGCTAGCATGTCTCACTATTTGGCGCGCTATTGGCTGGCCACCATGCAACTCGCTCCCGATCAAGCTTTTAAGTTTCAGGTCATGACCGAAAAAGACCTGCGGGCTGGTTTACAGTCGGGAAAAGTAGAAGCCTATGCCATGGAAGAATCTCTCCAACAGCAGTTGATCAAAGAAAAACTGGGCTTTTCTAGCTATGTAAACCGGGATATTTGGCAAGGGCATCCTGATAAAATTCTTACTACTACCGCAGCTTGGGCTAAACAAAACCCGATCGCCACTAAAGCCGTGATTGCCTCGGTATTGGCAGCCTGTCAGTTCTGCGATTTAGAACGTTTCCGCAAAGAAGAAGATAAAACGCCGATTACCTTGGCACAGCAGTTGGTCAAACCAGAGTACTTACCAGGAGCTGATGCTAAAAGTATCAAGGCGGTGCTGACCGGTAATTATCAATATGAGGCGATCGATACCAAAAAGCCCATCACAGTTCCCATGCCAGACTTTGGCATTTTTCACTACGTGGATAAAACCAAATATCTGAGTGAACCCAACCACGCCAACTTTTTGTGGAAGTCTCATGCGGTGTGGGTTTTGACCCAAATGGTGCGCTGGAGTCAGCTCAACCTAGCCGAGTATCCCAAAAACGCCGAGGAGATGATCAATGCAGCCTATGGATTGGATGCTTATAGAGAAGTGGCTAAAGCCGTGGGTCTAAATCTACCTAAAGAAGCCAGCCGCAAAGAATCAGCGACAGCTTTTATCGATAAAATGACCTTTGACCCCAACCAGCCAGTGAACTATATCAATGGCTTTGACCTGCGTGCTAGCCTCGATCTAGATGGAGACTTCACCTGATTGCCACCGCTGCCTATCTGCACATCCCTTTTTGTCGGCGACGCTGTTATTACTGCGATTTCCCGGTATACGTGGTGGGCGATCGACGGCGAGGCGAAAATTCTCAGATGGTGCAGACCTATGTGGAGGTACTGTGCCAAGAAATTAGGTTAGCGAACCGAGCCGAGGACAATCCTGGGCTGGCAACAGTATTCTTTGGTGGCGGTACCCCCTCGCTGCTCAGCCCACCCCAATTAGCCCAAATTTTAGAAGTGCTCGATCGACAGCTAGGAATATCTCCAGATGCCGAGATTTCCATGGAAATCGATCCGGGCACTTTTGACTTAGAGCAACTCCAAGCCTATGCCGCTGCCGGAATCAACCGAGTGAGCATGGGTCTACAGGCTTGGCAGGATGAATTATTACAGCTCTGTGGTCGATCGCATGGGGTGGCGGATATTGAAAGATCGATCGAAATTATTGCCCAATCACCCCTCACTAACTGGAGCTTAGATCTGATTTCTGGTTTGCCCCAGCAAACTATGGCCATGTGGCAGGAGTCTCTGGCTCGATCGATCCAAGCTAACCCCAGTCACATTTCGGTCTACGACCTGATTGTGGAAGCCCAGACTCCTTTTGCTAAGCAGTATCGGCCAGACTGTCAGCCGTTGCCCAGTGATGAGACTACGGCTCAGATGTATCGGGAGGCACAGCGGGCTTTAACTGCGACGGGCTATCAGCATTATGAGATTTCTAATTATGCGCGGGTTGCTGCTGGAAATGCTACGGCCATGACTTGCCGCCACAATCAGGTCTATTGGCGCAACCAGGCTTATTATGCTTTTGGCATGGGAGCGGCTAGTTATTTACAAGGCACTAGGTTTACCCGCCCTCGGTATACTCAGGCTTATTTT
>JANNEH010000104.1:0-12958 GCA_031378405.1 Synechococcales cyanobacterium OTE_75_metabat_409 | reverse complement strand
TATCTCCGAGAAAATCCATGCTGTACTCCTGTAAGGTGAGGTCTTGGAAAGATGCTTACAGAGACTATGCTAGCGAAAGATTTTGGCGAAAGGGAAGGAGATCGATCGAATCTACACATTCGCAAATTATTCGATCGAACCCTTATTTTTCTGAGCCTTGCGTCGCTTCTTACGAGCAACTAATTTTTCCGCAGAATTTAGTTTTCTATCTTTGTTACCGTTCTTCTGCCATATGTCTTCTGTTTCGGCATCAATATATATTGATACCCGGCCATGTGCGGCACATGATCCAGCCCACTCTGAATCTGGATGCTCATTATAATCAACATGAAAATAGGCAATCCAGGTTTCACGGAATTTACAATTAATATCTGCTTGCTCCTGTGGAACAAATATCATCCTTATTAAATAAGCACTACAAGTGCCATCTTCAGAAGAGAAAGACTCATGTTCAGAATTTAAACCATATCGAACTTCAAGCAAGGGAGGATCATGAAGGTTGGTCTTAACATAGTCGTGGGCAATTTCTTTTGCTCTAGATTCTTCCATATCAATTGCTGAGATAACATCGCCTCAGCTCTATACTTCCCACAATTCTATTAACTTAGCCGCTATCCTTGCCGCCGATCCGGCCTCACCCATCCGCAGCCGCCCATTGATAGCAATACCAGCTAATGTATCAACATCCCCCAACAAATCCTTGACCACCAAACCCACAGCTCCTGAATCATCTACCAATATCACAGACTCACCCAGCAAATCACACTGGCGCTCTGCAAATAACCTTGTAAACTGCGGTCCCTCACCAGGAATTACCAACGCCAGTTTCCCCAAGCCCACAAACTGCTCCGTTGCCGTCCCCGCCATTGCCAGAGCCAAATCACCCCAAGCCAAACAATGGGCATATTGATCGATCGCTAAATGCAGCTTGATATTATTGAGGTGCCAAGTACCACCCCACTCACCAAAGCCCATAAACTGCCAAGCTTGCAGACTTTTTTGTAATTCCGCCACATCCAAAGAAGTTGTAATCCCGGCGATCGCCTCAATCGATCGATCGCTCAAAACATCTCCTATATTTTTCAACCCGGCCACCAACACCCCAAAATTCCGGTAAGCCTCCGGTGGCCGGGAGCCGGGCAACAAAGTCACCTGCAAATCTAACTGACTATCCAGCAAACCACTCATCTCGCGCCCCCTGTGCAGCCCATCCATCATCGGATTGCCCAGATCCCAAGCCGAAATCTGGAACTGGTGTAATTTTTCAGCGGTGATGCGATCGCGTGGAAACACCCCCTGACAATTGGGATGCTGCATCAGCCATCGTTCCCAAGGAAAATAGATCGAGCCACTAATCGAGTTACTGTGCGCCTCTAAACTCTTTTGCCGATGAGTCAAAGGCTGTTGATTACTATCTATCAAATAATACTCAGACTTGGCCGTACCCACAAAACTATAAGCCGCACCACTATACCGCGCCATCAACAGCGGCACAATATCACCCACCGCCAAGATTTTGCCGCCTGTTTTTGCCCAACGTTTCACGGCTTGCCATTGGCCGATCGTCAGTTGTAGCAACCCACCCTGTACATCGCGCCAAAGCTGCTGACCATCTTGGTTAAAGCCCCCAGAAGGCATGGTTTTTACCTCGCCCCAAATCGGAATGGATAAATCTCGATAGGCTTGGCCTTTACCGACGATCGGCAGCGCCACAATTTCTGCCCCCGCGCATTGCTGTTGCAGTTCTTGCAGTATTTTGGCGGCGATCACATCTTCGCCGTGGCCGTTGCTGAGAGAGAGTAATTTCACCAAAATGCCCCAGAGTTTGCATCTGAACTACTCTACCCTAAATCGTCTAAATTATGATTTGTCGGATCAATTAATAGACTATGACTCCCATCTAAAAGATAATCATAGTCTATCATCTGAATCACAGCTAAGATAATAGTCAATCAGCGATCGATTGTAGCTTTTTTACCTGAGCCGATCGACCAGGAATATCGATACTGGCCACAAAGAAATCACTGCCAGTCTGATAAAACACCACCTGCTGAGTTTTACTCGGGTTATGAATCTTCAGAATTCGCTCCATCCCTGTCACCAACTCCTTATAATTACTACCATCTGCATCAGCAATCGCGATCGTTTTCTTATCTTTACCATCCACAGCCTTATCGTTATTAGTATCCGCAGTTACCACCCGATAAAGCACAGACTTAATATTTTTGGGCTTAGCCATCGGATCTACTTTGGCATTAGGCTCAGGACTTCTAACATCTTCCCCATACAGGCGCTCTTCTAAAATCACCGATTTATTATTGGGCAACAACTTCCGCGAAGATAAATCTTTTTGATTCACAAAAACATAGTTGTTCACCAAAGCACCACCGCCCTTCGCGCCCTTCGCTCCACTATATTCATCGCTAGCCGAAAGCACCGCCTCTGTTCGCCATTTACCAGAGTAATCGATGTAGACCGGTGCTGAAAGATAATCAGTACCACTGACCGCAACAAATTCGCCCAATACATAATTCTTTTTCTCCGCATTCTCGGCATTAGCCGGATTCGAGGAAACCAAACTAGTTACACCCGGATTTTTGATGCCACAGCCAGCACCAAAGAGTAAACTGCATCCTAATAGCCCTAGCCAAAATTGTTTTCCGTTCATACTGCCTCGTTTTACACTACTCCTTCATTCAAGCTCAGTTATTTGGTTTCGACAACTACTTTTACCAAAGTCCCGACTTTTCCCGACCTCCGCCCATATTAGCCCTTCAAGAACCCGACATCCCCGGACTGACATAGATAAAGCTGACAAGTAAGCTAGACACAACAGCATCACCAGCCCTCATTAATTCACCCTGCAATCAACCTAGCCATGACCCAAATATCACCCCAAATATCACTGAGGCAAATTGCTGCCCCACAAAACTCTCACCAATTCCCCACTGAATTGAACCCCCAATTTTTACCAAAACATGTCGCCATCATCATGGATGGCAACGGACGCTGGGCTACCCAGCGCAACATGCCCCGCACGATCGGCCATAGCCAAGGAGCCAGAACCTTAAAGAACTTACTCCGCTGCTGTAGTGACTGGGGCATTAACGCCCTGACAGTCTATGCTTTCTCTACTGAAAACTGGCAACGCCCATTAGACGAAGTAAATTTCCTGATGATGTTATTCGAGCGAATGCTGCAACAAGAGTTAGCCGAAATGCATTCCCAAGGCGTAAAAATCAACTTCCTCGGCGATCTAACAGCCCTACCGATCACCTTAAATAGATTAGTACAACAGTCGATCGAACTCACCCAAAACAATCGCGGCATTCAATTTAATGTCGCAATTAACTATGGTGGTCGCGCTGATATTACCAAAGCCTGCCAAGAAATTGCCCAAGCAGTCCAACACGGCACCATGCAGGTTACAGATATTACTGAAGAATCGATCGAACAGCACCTCTCCACCCGAGGCCAAACAGCCCCCGACCTCATGATTCGTACCAGCGGCGAAATGCGTCTCAGCAACTTCCTCTTGTGGCAGCTAGCCTACACCGAAATGTACTTCACCGATACCCTGTGGGTAGACTTCGATCGCCAAGAATTACAAAAAGCCCTAGCGGTTTACCAACAAAGACAACGACGTTTTGGCCACCTGTAACCCCCAATAACCCACCCCACCAACGTAGGGGTGGGTTCATCCAAAATCCCCGCACACCCATCCCCAAAAATCACCGAGGCAAAAGCCCCCCCGATCGAATACCAGATCGCAAATTACCACCCACCAACAAAATAGAAAAAATCAACACCCCGATCGAAGTCGCAATCGTCACCCCAGCCATCCCCAGCCATTTACCTAACAATATCGATAGCCCCAAATTAAACAAAGCAAATATTGGCGCAATCGTTGCTTGAAACCGGATTTGCCCTAAACCGTTAGCTAATATGCTAAAAGCAGTACCTACTGTAGTTAAAACTGCGGTACTGACCATCCCGACTAACAATAATGGATCTACCTGGGCATTTTGATTAATCCACGTTTTCACCACATAGGGCATGAAGATCGCTAAAATCCCTCCAATAGTCAAAGACAGCCCCAATCCCAAAATAATACTGCGCCGAAAAGTGCTCACAATCCAACCCCGATCGCCGCGCGCCGCTGCCTCAGCATAAGCAGGCCATAAGGGATACAAGAAAGCACCTTGCAGCCAAGAAACAATCGTAAAAAGGCGTAGAATTACTCCATATATTGCTACTTCTTGGACACCAAAAAGCTGGGCAACAATAATTAAATCGGTTTGAAACACCGCGATCGAAGAAATTTGAGCAATCCAAATTTGCAAGCCGCTCTGTATAATCTTGATCGCCATAGATTGATCGAACTCTGACCAGCGGGGACGAAGTTCTGGCCGATGCCGCCCAAATAAATGTAATATTGCCACCAAATCTGCCAGCAACATTGTGCCAAAAAATGCCCAAGCTAGCAAAGGTAAATTTGCTCCGATTTTGGTTGCCAACCCTAATACCAACAATCCCAACAAATTGGCTGCACCACTCATGGCTTGATAATAGTACCCTTCTTGATAACCACTATAAATTTGATAGGGAATCGCCAAAGGAATTCTGGCGACAAATAGCAAGCCACAGATCAGCCCAAAAGCCTTTATTTCGTTAGATCCCTGCTGAACATTGAAAATTTGCAGCCAAGGAATAAATGGATTGGCCACTAGTAGTATTGCTAATAAAATAGCTGTCAAAATACTGATAGCAACAATCGTGCTAGTGACAGCTTGTTGTGCCCGTGGTAAATCACCCTTGCCATCGGCTGCGGCCAAGGTATTTTTGAGGGTATTTGCCAAGCCCAAGTCGGCAATACTAGACCAGGCCAAAAAAGTACTGGCGACTAACCAGACTCCAAACCGCTCTTGGCCAAGATACTTCGCCAGCAAAGGCAATGAGGCAATACTGGCGATCGCTGATCCCCCCTTGGCGACGATTGACATGATCCCAGTGAGTAACACCTTATAATTCCGAGAAGATTTATGCACAATACTGAACCAACGAAATGAGCCGAAATATCAGGGTATAATAATACTCCGACCCGGTACCACTATGCCCCGTAGCTTTAACACCGCTGGCCCTTGCCCAAGCGACATTCATTACATGCTGTCGCCCCTTCGAATGGATCTTTGTTTACGCTATGGCCAGGTAACTTTGGGCATCGAAATCAAGGTGTGGAGAGATAAAAAAGCAGATCCCCTAACTAAGGGATTAGATAATCAAGAGCGCTTACATGGGCGTTGCGGTAGGATTGATAAAACTCTTCCCTGAACCTCATGCCCTACTCATCCCGAGACGACAAGCCCAAATCATTTCAGCTTCCTGGCTCCAAGCCACACTACAACCCCGATCGACCTGGCCAAGTAGAGCATATTTTCCTGGACTTGATCCTAGATATCCCCCGCCAACATCTGCAAGGCCACTGCCACATTCGCCTCAACCCAGTGCGCCCCGATGTTCATAACTTAATTTTAGATGCCGTAGATCTAGAAATTCGATCGATCAAAATCAACAACGTTGCCCATGAATTTGCCTATGACAGCGAAAAAATCCAGATCAAAGTTCCCGAATTACTCAAACCGGGCAAGCCGATCGACATCGACATTGCCTATGCCGTCAGCAAACCCCAACGCGGCATCTACTTCATTCTCCCCAGCCCCGCTTACCCCCACAAACCTACCCAAGTCTGGACTCAAGGCGAAGACGAAGACTCCCGCTTCTGGTTTCCCTGCTTTGACTACCCCGGCCAACTAGCCACCTCCGAAATCCGGGTTTCCGTGCCCCAAGACTTCATCGCCATTTCTAATGGCAAACTGCTCAAAACCGAGACTGGTCTGGAGAACAAACTTTACCACTGGAAACAAGAACAAGTCCACCCCACCTACCTCATGACCCTAGCAGTGGGTCGCTTTGCTGAAATCAAAGATGCTTGGAACGATATCCCGATCAACTACTACATAGAAAAAGGCCGGGAAGACCAAGGCCGCCTCAGTATGGGCAAGACTCCTCGGATGGTGGAATTCTTTAGCAAAAAATTTGGTTATCCCTATCCTTTCGCTGAATACAACCAAGTTTGCGTAGATGACTTCATCTTTGGTGGCATGGAAAACACCGGCACCACCCTGTTGACCGATCGATGCCTATTAGACGAACGTGCTAGTTTGGATAACTGGCAGACCGAAAGCTTAGTAGCTCACGAACTCGCTCACCAATGGTTCGGAGATTTAGTCGTGATCAAACATTGGTCACACGCCTGGATCAAAGAAGGCATGGCCTCTTACGCTGAGGTGCTATGGACAGGTCATGAATATGATGAAGACGAAGCAGCCTACTACATGCTGGGCGAAATGGAGAGCTATTTGGATGAAGACAGCGATCGATATCGTCGTCCGATTGTGACCAATATTTATCGGGAAGCGATCGAGCTATATGATCGCCATCTCTACGAAAAAGGTGCCTGTGTTTATCACATGATCCGCTATGAACTGGGCACAGAGTTATTCGATAAATTCGTCCATACTTTTGTACAAGACAACGCCCACAAAACCGTCGAAACTATTGATGTGTTGAGAGCGATCGACAAGGCTACTGGCCGCAACTTGGCCTTTTTGTTCGATCAATTTGTCTTTCGTGGTGGCCATCCCGACTACAAAATTGCCTATAGTTGGGATACTGATACCAGCACTGCCCAAATAACAGTGACTCAAACCCAGGCTAAAGAAGGTCTACATGTTTTAGCTAATGACTTATTTGATCTGAAAATTCCAATTTCTTTTGGCTATGTAGAAGGTGCAGAAGTTACCCTTAAAACCTTTAAGGTACGCATCTTTGAAAAAGAGCAAGTCCTCTATTTCCCCTTGGAAACCAAGCCTAACTTTATTAGCTTTGATACCGGTAACTATCATCTAAAAACCGTAGAACTAGCCTATGGCTTAGTAGAGTTGGCTGCACAACTAGAACATGATCCCGATCCCATTAGTCGGATCTTTGCTGCCAGAGCGCTCGCCGAAAAAGGCAACTTAGCAGCAGTAGAAGCACTGGGCAAATGCCTAGCAGAAGAAGAGTTCTGGGCAGTACGACTAGAAGCTGCCGAGGCTTTGGCTGGAGTGCAGCTCGATCGAGCGACAGAAATCCTGATCTCCGAGATTGAAGATGAAGATCCTTTTGTCCGTCGATCGATCACAAATTGTTTGGGCAAACTAAAAACAGCCAATAGCTACGCAGCCATTACCAACTTGGTAACTACTGGTGATAATAGCTACTATGTAGAGTCTGCGGCTTGCTCGGTGATTGGTGGCTTTGTTTCGGCGTTGCCCAACGAGCGTCAAGCTGTCCAAGATTTGCTGGCGCAGATACTCAATGAGCGATCGGGCTGGAATGAAGTAGTGCGCGGCGGAGCAATCAGTGGTCTGGCCAAAATGACTGATGACCCGGTTGCTTTGGGGATGGTGATGGCTTATACGACAGCAGGTACGCCTCAGCCCTTAAGACTGGCGGCGATTCGGGCTTTGGGGGCAGTGTCGGTACATCAGGCTCCGGTGGATGTAAATAAGGCGCTCGATCGCTTGCAAGAACTGGCACGGGAATCATTTTTCTTAACCCAGGTTTCGGTGGTTGGGGCATTGAAACAAATGACTACCATTAAGGCGATCGGGGTACTGCAAGGTCTGGCCACTGGTAGCCCAGATGGTCGGGTACAACGGATGGCCTCGGAAGCGATTCAGGTGGTGCAGAAAAATGCTGGTACCGATCCGGCGCTGAAGCAGTTGCGCCAAGAACTCGATGAAGTCAAAAAAGCCAATCAAGATCTGCGTGGTCGATTGGAAGCTTTGGAGGCAAAGGACAAGAAGCCAGAAAAAGTAACACCTTCTTAGATTAAAAGAGGCGACGTAGCCTTAGTACTAATAACTAATGCTGATCTCATTTCTGCGAAAACACGACCAGCATTAGTTGTTAGTATCCAACAGCAGCACGAATTTTATCGAAGCCTACTCGATCGCAGAAATCACCAAAACTTTCCGCTTTCTGGCGATCTTGCTTAAACAACACAAAAATTGGCTGCAAAAAAGACTCCAAATCATTAATATGCATCTTTTCGGTGTAAGGCTGCGCCAACCGGGTTTGATTTGGTGCTCCACCCAACCACACCTGATAAGATTCAGGGAAACTACCCACAAAAGCCAGCTCTGCCAAATAAGGACGGGCACAGCCGTTTGGACAGCCCGTCATTCTGACCACCATTTGCTCATCGGGTAAACCTACTTCTTTGAGCACCGATCGAATCCGAGCATTCACACCAGGTAAAGCTCGCTCCGATTCAGTCACCGCCAAGCCACAGGTGGGCATCGCTGGACAAGCCATCGACATCCGCAAAATACTATCAATCTTGTTAGGATCGGTGACTACATTGGCATCGGTCAGGATTTTATCGATCGCTTCTTGATCCGCTGGATCAATATCGTAAATCAACGCATTCTGATGGGGAGTCAAGCGCATTGGTAACTGGTAGCGCTGAATCACTTCCCGCAGCGCAGTCCGTAACTTGAGGGTAGTGGTGTCATGAATCCGACCATTCTCGATCGAAATCCCCAGAAACAGCTTGCCATCGCCCTGCTCGTGCCAACCCAAAAAGTCTAAATACTTAAACTTTGGCAACTTCTTCAATGGCCCAATTTTCTTACCCAAATATTGCTCTACTTGAGCGGTAAACTTTTCTACGCCCCAATCATTGATTAGATACTTCATGCGGGAATGGCGGCGGTTGACTCGATCTCCATAGTCCCGTTGAGTAGAAACGATCGCTTTAATTAAAGTATAAATATCTGCTTTAGCAATGTAACCGATCGGGTCAGCGATGCGAGCAAAAGTCTCTTCTTTATTGTGGGTGCGACCCAAGCCACCCCCAGCATAAACATTGAAGCCTTGGAGTTCACCTTTTTTATTGGTGATTACCACTAAGCCCACATCTTGAGAGAACAGATCCACCGAGTTATCGCCTGGAACGGTGACCGCGATTTTAAACTTGCGGGGCATATACTGAGTGCCGTAGATTGGCTCTTCGCCTTCATGAAAAATGGTGCCGTTGCCATTGCTCGATCGGGCCGCTATTACTTCTGGAGCTTCGCCGCTGACTGATTTTTCGCCATCCAACCAAATTTCGTAGTAAGCACCGGTTTGGGGAGCCAACAGATCGGCGATCTTATCGGCATATTCCCAGCAATATTGATACTCTGGGCGATCCTTGAATGGCGCAGGTGGAGCCATAATATTGCGATTCACATCGCCGCAGGCTCCCAAGGTAGAACCAAGATTTTGCACCATCTTGTGAATGGTGGCTTTTAGGTTCTTTTTCAGTACTCCATGGAGCTGAAAGCCTTGACGAGTGGTTACCCGCATCGTTTCATTACCATATTCGCTCGCTAGCTCATCCATCGCCAAATAGAGCTGGGGAGGAATGAAACCACCCGGATTGCGGGTGCGCAGCATCATTTGATAGTCTTTTTCCTGACCTTTTACCCGGTTGTCCCGATTATCTTGCTGGTAAGAGCCGTGATATTTCAGAATCTGAATGGCATCTTCGGTAAAGTGGGTGGTATCTTGCTGCAATTCAGTCGCCAAAGGTTCGCGCAGGTAGTTACTGCGTTGCTTGAGGGCTTCTACTTTCGCGAGTTTGACGGGAGGAGTGCTGACCATGCTTATCAACTGAAGGGATACTTGTGACTATGTGGAGTACTTATTTTAGCTTGGATATACATTTTTTGGGCAATTGTCTCCGGGTCTAGCTAAGGCACAAAGCAACCACCACAGATCTCAGTCAGTGGCGGTATTCTGAACAGTGAAAATCCTATAGATGATTATAAATTTGGTAGCAGTCCACTGGGTAACCAATCGGCATCTTCGATCACATACTGAGCTACCAAGATTATTTTGGCAGCAATAATTTCCGCAGCATCGACAGATGATTGTACCGTAGCATCTAGCTGGATAGCTTCGCGATTTGCCACGCATGGGTCTGAGGTTACATAGGTGATCGATAGCGTATTTAGCCCAAAATTCTTCACTACAGTTGGAATAACAAACGAATTAACTAAATTGTCACTAACCGCGTAAAAACTAGAGGTCAAAAATCTACTGGATTCTGCATTAGCTGAGCCATAAACCACACTATCGTTATCGACGATCGCCAATGTTGCCCAATGGTTTTTGGTAAGCTGATAGCCATCCCCGGCTACTAACATAATCTTCACTGTCTCGCCGCTCTCAGCTACTGCGTCATCGATCGCCATTACTGAAATCTGCGCTGTACTTTGACCAGTAGCAAAAGTTGCCATCCCCCCCAGTAACTGATAATCTACGCCATTGGTTGCCGTATCAGTCGTTGGCGAAGCCTCTCCTGTGGAGAATCGATAGTTAAAGCTGAGACTGGCACTTAAATCTCCAGTACGAGTCACAGTAAAAGCTCCAGCTTGACCATTCTCCCAGGCCAAATTTTTGCTAGTAACAATCGATAATTGGGGCTGACTGATATCCTGGCGCGTTTGCCAAATCTTGTTGGCTAAAGCCCATAGATCTAACCGGCGGAAACTAGCACCAGTATTGATCACACTATCATCTTCATCATCCCCATCTTTGATCGCCACCCCTGTAGACAAAGCCAATTGCTGAAACTCGCTACCAGTCAAAGACCTCCCTAAATACTGATCAGCCAACTGTTGCGCCAAGACCGCCGCACCAGCCACATAAGCCGCCGCCTGACTAGAACCCTGCAAAGTCAACAAACTATTTGCCGTGGCACCTGCACCGGTAATTGCCGCCCCTGGCGCAAACAAGGTCTGCGGGGTGCGTTGACTAAAGGGCGTTATTCGATCGATTCCACTACTAAAAGCAATAGTATTGTTGGCATACTCCTGTCGGCCTAAGTTAGCGTTGTATACCGCACCCACTGCCACTACATTGGGGTCATTAGCCGGAGCACTGAGGCCAAACTGGCCATTTAACCTCGCAAAATCATTACCAGCCGCAGCCACCGGAATAATTCCTCGATCGGCCAATTCCGCCAGAGTAGCACCAAGCTGATATTGATCATCCCCAGCAGCACGGCCTTGATTGTCGCCCAAAGCCATCAATACACTAGCAATTCGATAGCGATCGGCATTGGCCTTTACCCACTCTAATGCCTGTTTGACATAGCTATAATCTGATTCACCACTATCATTAAATACCTTCAGGCTAATAATGTTGACCGCTGGAGCCAATCCTGATAGTACCCCATCTTGACTAGCAATAATGCTGGTAGTCTGGGAACCATGACCATTTACATCCTGTGCATTGGTATCACCATCAGCAAAATCATATTGATAAACAATCCGATCAGCCACCCCGTTACCGTCTATATCTGCCCCAAAAAAACTGTGGCGGGGATTAATGCCAGTATCAATCACGGCCACAGTCCAAGATTGGCCTTGAAAATCAGCAAACCTGGGATCTGCATTAAAAACATCCACACCTATAATCGATCGAGCCTGACGATTGGCTTGGATATTTAAAGGGGTAGCCAATAACGACTGAGAAGGCAACAGATCACTGGCAGTCGCAATGCTTGGTAAGCCTACTAATGGCAACTGCAAATCGGGTAAAATTGGTACGATGGCTGAAGCTGAATTAACACCTAAAAAGTCGATTTGCGCAGCAGCAAGCGGCGCACGCAATAAATTTTCGTCGTTCACGGTAGGTTATCTATAGTATTTAAAGAATGTTGTGACAGCGCCTAATTCGCAGCATTGTGCCAACTGAATATGGACAGATGACATATGAGGCAAGTCTTCCCTTGTTGACCACAGTGTAACTGCTCGATCGAACCATCCGAAGCCGCCAATATGCCGATTTTCCCTCCGCCTACTGTTGCGAAAAAACATATTCAGTAAATAACAATGAATATCACTAGCTCACCTGCGGCCAAGATGCTAACATTTTGCCAGTCTTTCGATCTTCAGTACTTGAAGCAGCAGCCATGACCTACTTACTCCTTCTAATTCCTGGAATGCTATTGATGGCCTGGGCACAGTGGCATGTCAAAGGCACTTACTACAAATATGCTGCGGTAGCATCAAGCTTAGGTATGACCGGCGCAGAAGTTGCACAGTCAATCTTACAAAATATGGGTGTGAATGACGTAACTGTGGAGCCTGTCCCTGGTGAACTGAGCGATCATTACGATCCCTCGGCTAGAGCCGTGCGCCTATCAGAAGGAGTATATGGTTCTACTTCGCTCTCGGCAGCCGCGATCGCGGCCCATGAATGTGGTCATGTGCTGCAAGATGTAAATCATTACTTCCCAATGAATATTCGGGCTTCTTTGGTGCCGTTTGCTAATTTTGGCTCGCAGTTTAGCACCATGATTGTGATGATCGGTGTGGGGTTAGTTTCTTCTGGGGTTGCGTTAGGCGACGTTGTGGTCAATGTCGGTATTGCCCTCTTTCTGGCAGCGGTGCTGTTCCATGTGGTGACTCTGCCGGTAGAATTTGATGCTTCCCGGCGAGCGCTGAAGATCATTGATGATTTGGGGATTTTGCAGGGTGATGAAAACAAGGCCGCCAAAAGAGTTTTAAGTGCAGCGGCTTTTACCTATGTCGCCACCACCATCTACTACGTACTACAGCTCATTCAGCTTCTGATGATGCGCCGTCGCAACGCCAATTACTAATTCGGATTTTTAAATATTCTTGGGTAGAAAATGCTTAGCCTCAGATTTCGATCGTTGATCGCAGTTCTGGGGCTAGCATCTAAATCTCAGTGCCGTTGTGGCACATTGGAGTTCGATTTTTGGAGACGCACCGGGAGTAATAGTAGCAGAGATCAGCATTTCAGGCTGTGAGGATAGACCAGATTCGTTTAAGCC
>JANNEH010000084.1:0-26907 GCA_031378405.1 Synechococcales cyanobacterium OTE_75_metabat_409 | reverse complement strand
CCTCATTAATTTTATTAATGCCCTGAGCTTTACGATTTTGATTCCCACCATCTACATTTATGGGAAACAGTTTCATCTCAACGAATTTGAAACCAGTTTGCTGTTTTCGATTTACTCGATCGCCCAGTTCTTTGCTACCCCAATTATTGGCAAGCTCTCCGATCGCTTTGGTCGCAAACCCCTGCTGATTATTAGTTTATTGGGCACAGTGGTCGCCAACACTTTGGCTGGTACTGCCACCACCGCTGGCATGTTGTTTTTTGCTCGTTTTCTAGATGGCATTACCGGTGGCAATGTTTCCGTTGCCCAAGCGATTATTACTGATATTACGTCTCCAGAAGAGCGGGTTAAGGGGTTTGGGGTATTTGGAGCGGCCTTGGGTCTAGGTTTTGTCGTCGGCCCAATTTTGAGTTTGTTAGCTCAGCAGCGATCGATCGGCACTTCTTTTTTGGCCTCGGCAGCTATTGCCGTCATTGCCTTGGCTTTGACCATCTTACGGTTACCCGAAACTTTACCGGTGGCCAGACGACAAATTGGATCATTATTTGATCTGGGTTTAGATAAACTAATTTCCGGCCTGCGGCTGCCGGGGGTCGGGATATTAGTGATTCTAAACTTTTTAACTGGTACCACTTTTACCATGTTTACGTTTGCTTTTCAGCCCTATTATTTGAAGGTGTTGGGGCAAGATAGTAAGTCTTTGACTATCCTGTTTTTTGCCTTCGGGATTCTGGGGGTATTGATGCAAATTCAGGGACTTAAAATTTTAACCGATCGCTGGAAGGTAAGTACGGTACGCATTCTATTTTTGGGATTGTTTTTCCGCAGTCTCTGTTTTGGCTTGATGCCGGTAATCCCGGTGTTGGCATATTTTGTAGTGGTGGGCATGGTATTTGCCATTTTCAACTCCTTGGTGCAACCAACCATTAGCACTTTGATTTCGCTGAATAGCAAGCCTGCTGAGCAGGGAATGACAGCGGGAATCAATGCCTCATATTTGAGTATTTCTAACGGGATTGGTCCGATTATTGCTGGCTTGATGATCGATCAAAATGCTACCAAATTGGCCGAGGTTGCTGAACTAGCAGGGGCAAAGGTGAATCCGTTGAGCTATAGTAGTTATGCCTATCCGTTATATTTGGCAGGGATTCTGACTTTCGTGGTATTTTTGTTGGCGGTTCGATCTCAGCGACAGTATGCACCCAAGGCTAAATTTATTGACCCCAAATCTTAATCGATCGATCTCGACTACCAGTAAAAATCCTTTGACCACTAGTATCCATCACCATACAAGTAACCGAATCAACATGACCATTAAGCACATCAAATTCGCATCCAGTGGCCACCTGCCAAAATTTTACTGTTTTATCCCAACTGCCGCTTAATAAAACATCACTAGCCGGAGTAAAAGCCAGAGCTGACACCTGCCAGGGATGACCCGCTAATTTCTGCTGACATTTCCAAGTCTGGGTATCCCACAGCCAAATCGATCGATCTTCGCCACCACTAGCTAATAGTTGACCATTAGGACTAAAAGCGATCGCGGTTACTGACCCAAGATGACCAGTGAGTTGACGCTGCATTTTGCCATCTTGCCAAATATAAATCGTGCCATCAGCACCAGCGCTCGCTAAAATTCCAGCAATATTGAAAGCAACTGTCGTGACTTTTAGTTTGTGGCCAATCAACGTCGCCAATAATTGACCCGTGGCAACTTCCCAGAGTTTAACGGTGCGATCGCTGCTGCCACTAGCAAGCAGCAACCCATCAGGGCTAAAGGCCACTGTATTAACAGCTTGGGCATGACTCGTAAGGTTAAATAGAACTCGGTCTAGATCCCAGATTTTGATGGTTTTGTCGCGACTACCGCTAGCTAAAATATTTGCAGAATAAGGATGAAAAGCTACAGCTTCCACAAAACCCTGATGTCCAGACAATATATAAGTAGTTAACCCAGTAACCAGATCCCAAAGGCGAATAGTTTTATCTTCACTAGCACTGGCTAACCATTTGGCGCTGAGAGCGAGACTAGTGATGGCTGCAAATAGACCACTATGGCCTGCCAGAGTATTCAGGCAAGTCCACAAAGTTGGTGGCGGAGCTACAACTAGACCCGTAATCTGGGTGATTGCGGCCAGCACTGCCGCTGCTGACTGCCAGCGTTGAGCTAAATTGGGCTGAATGAGTTGATCGATTACTTCTGTCATGGGCTGATTATTACCAGTATCAGCCAGCCAATAGTCCCGCCAAATCCATTTTCTTTCGCTTAAATCTAGCAATTCAAAAGGGTGAATGCCGGTCAGCAAATGAATACAGGTCACCCCCAAACTATACAAATCACTAGCCGCACAGGGCTTTCCTTGCAGTTGCTCGGGGGCACTATATACCGGATTAGCGATCGATGAAGTACTAGGAGCTAGTTGATATGCCGATATTTCTGGTTGCCAACTAATATGCTCTGGAGTAATATCTCCATGCAGTTTTCCTCGATCGTGCAGCCGCTGCAATGCGGGCAGAATATCTACCAGCATTTGACTAATTTGGCCGATCGAAGCTTGTATCTGCATCATGAAAATTGACGGAATTTCTAAAACCTACTAGGTGAACTGTACTTCTACAATTTCAAATTCAAAACCACCAACCAGCGTTGTCGCGCAGTTGCGGCAACGATCACGACTTGGCTTGATCAATTAAGACAACGCCCGATGCCCGGGATCAACCCTTACGTAGGGGAGTTTGAGGGGAGGCGTTCCGTCCCACGGGCTTTTTTAGCCGCCCGCAGGTGGCGGCTCCAGCCCTTCTCAATGGGGGTTCTGGGGGCTAGCCCCCAGCATCAACCCGGCTTATTACCAGGAATCTGAATTTGGAATTACTGGGAAAATTCACCAAAGATTATTGGGATCTGTGATTATGCGATAATCTAGAGCTTCTGAGCCAATCGACACCGCCTACATGCTGCTTCTCAAAAATCTCAGTTACCATCCGCCTGCTGCGATGCAACCCATTTTAGGCTGTGTCAACCTAGAGCTAGCACCCCAACAACTGGGACTAGTAATCGGTGCTAGTGGCTCGGGTAAAAGCACTTTGTTAGAACTGCTCTCGGGCTTAGCTAAGCCCACCAGCGGCAATATTATGTGGCGCGATCAAACCCTGGATGTAGAAAATCTGCAACAGATGGCTGGTTTGGTTTTTCAGTTTCCCGAACGGCATTTTTGTACCAATAGCATTTTAGAAGAGTTGCGCCTTGGCCACCCCAGCATCAACAGTCCCGAGATTGGCCAAGCGCTCACTGATGTGGGGCTAGCTGACCTGCCTTGGGATAAATCACCCCACGACCTCAGCGGTGGTCAACAGCGGCGGTTGGCTTTGGCTGTGCAACTAATTCGTCAACCGCAAATTTTGTTGTTAGACGAACCGACGGCGGGTTTAGATTGGTCGATGCGGCAGCAGTTAGTGAATTTATTGGCGGTGCTAAAGCAAAAATGGACATTATTGGTGGTGACTCACGATGCCAGTAATTTGTTAGATATTGCCGATTGCTGTTGGTCGATCAATCACGGCAAAGTGGCGGTAGTCCAAGCAACTCAGTCACCAGCAAATATCTTGGGTGCAGTGTAAATAATGATTCAATTACCGATGATGCTGGATAAATGGCAGGCCACCACTGGCTGGCAGCCTAATGCCTTACAGCTTCAGCAGTTTCAAAATTTCTTTGATTTGGTGGGGTTGGCCAACAAAAGCTTGAATTTGACCCGAATTTTAGAGCCAGGAGATTTTTGGGAAAAGCATCTGTGGGATTCTTTGCAGCCAGTGGTAACTCGATCGGAGTTAAATGGGTCAGTGATTGATCTGGGAACTGGCGGGGGCTTTCCGGGGCTGCCGATCGCCATTGCACGGCCAGATTGGGCCGTAACAGTGATGGATTCTACTGCCAAAAAGATCAGTTTTATTGAGTCAGGATTAGCCACCTTGGCATTAACCAATGTCCAGACAGTGGTCGATCGCACCGAAACCCTGGCCAGAAACCCCCAGCACCGGGAGCAATACCAACTAGCCACGATCCGAGCTGTGGCGGAAGCCGCTGTCTGTGCCGAATACGCCGTGCCATTTCTGGCGATCGGCGGCACGGCGATCTTATATCGCGGTCGTTGGAGTGAAGCTGAAACGGTGGTTCTGACCCATGTAGTACAACAGCTTGGAGCTAAAATTACTGAGATTTCTCAATATGTGACTCCCTGTACCCAAAGTGAGCGGCACTGTATTTATATTCAAAAAACATCGCCAACCCCGGTAAAGTTCCCGCGAGCAGTAGGTACCCCCAGCCAAAAACCTTTGAGTGAGAATATCGGCAGTTCCTACTTCGGCGAGGCCGAACCCGATCGAGAATGACGAATTGAGCTAATAGTCACTGCAAAACCAGTATTGCGTATAAGATAGGAAACGATTCTTGCAATCTACCCCAGCTATGTCTAGCCCATCATCTACCCGCTATTTATGGGCTGCAGATCCGCAAGCAGCCTGGATTCCTGCCGATAAGTTAGTAGAAAATCGCTATCATGTGATGGCTCCCCAGCTCTGGCTGGATACCAAGAGCACGGAGCGCCCCGAAGCATTGTGGCCTCTACCCGATCGAGCGCGTCCTTATGCTCACCTCAGTCGCTATCGGTTACATTTGCCCCAGCTCTATGGTTTTTGCTCTTTGGGCAGAGCAGGGAAAAACTCGGTAGATATTCCGCTGTTAGATAATATTCCGATCGATATCAACGGTGCTTTGTTACCAGCTCTCAGTGAAATTTGGCCAACTGGGACTGCCTTGCAGCAAATTCACTGGCTCTGGCAACTGGTTAACCTCTGGCAGCCTTTGATTGACACTGGTGTGGGTTACAGCCTCCTAGATGGCAAAAATATTCGGGTGCAAGATTGGCGCATTCGGCTTTGTGAGCTGTTGCCGGATATTGCGAACCCTGCTGGTCGGAGTAACGTCATTGGACTAGCTGGTTTGTGGCAAACTTTAGTGCCCCAAGCTCAGCCTGCGGTAATCGAGGCGATCGAGCCGTTAATGACCCAGATGCAGGTGGGTAAAATTGCGGTGGCAGACTTGGCACTGGCCATCAATGAATGCTTGTTGACCCAAGCGGCGGCCTTGCCCTTAACGATCACGGTGGCTGGTGGTACCGATTCCGGCACCGATCGACACAATGAAGACAGCTATTACCCCTCAGCGAGTGAGCTAGGTCAGCCCCTCAGTCAACATTTGGGGATTGTCTGTGATGGAGTCGCTGGTCATGAAGGTGGTGAAGTCGCCAGTCAGATGGCTGTGCGTTCTCTGCGCTTACAAATGCAGGTGTTGCTGCAAGATATTGGCCAAGAAACCGAAATTCTCACCCCCACTCAGTCGATCGAGCATTTACAAGCAGTACTGCGGGTGGTCAACAATTTAATTGCTAACCAAAACGATGAACAAGGCCGAGACAGTCGGCGACGAATGGCTACCACTCTAGTAATGGCGATGCAGTTGCCCCAAAAAATTCCTCATTCCCAGGGTGTTGGGAACTCTCATGAAGTTTATGTTGCCCATGTGGGTGATAGCCGCGCCTACTGGATCACCCGTAATTCTTGTCAGTTACTAACTGTCGATGACGACGTGGCGCAGCGGGAAATCCAGCGGGGTAAAAGTATGCCCTGGCAGGCGGCAGGCCGAATCGATGCTGGCTCTTTGACCCAAGCTTTGGGGATGAAGGATGGAGCGGAATTACAGCCAATGGTGCAGCGACTAATGGTGATCGAAGATGGTGTGTTATTACTCTGCTCGGATGGTTTGAGCGATCGGCGATTGGTAGAGCGATCTTGGCCAGATTATATTCCGCCGATTTTGGATGGTGAATTATCGGTGGCTGCGGCAGTGGCTGACTGGATTGAGCAAGCGCGGATCGATAATGGTCACGATAATGCTTCTTTGGTATTAATGCACTACAATGTTACTCCACCCCCAATCCCAGCAGAGATCCCAGACGAACCAGAAATAGTCAATAAACCCTGGTGGTTACAAAAAATTATCCAAAACTTTTTGTTGATCGAAATTTTGGCTGGAACATTGGTGCTATTGATTATCGGGGGCTATCTGCTGCGCACTCAAATGTTCAAACAGCGCCCGCCTCATGCAACTGGCAATCCTACTGTTACTATTCCCAATCCTTAAAACATGCGCCAATCGACCCTCCACCAGCTCAAGGTTTTTGAAACCGTCGCCCGACTAAGTAGCATTACCAGAGCAGCGGAGGAGTTGTCCTTGACTCAGCCCACTGTTTCGATGCAAGTCAAACAGTTAGCCAAAAATATTGGTACTCCACTGTTTGAGCAGGTGGGCAAAAAGCTCTATCTCACCGCCGCTGGTCAAGAGCTATCAGTAACTTGCCAACAAATTTTTGAACAGTTGGCTCAGTTTGAAATGAAAGTAGCCGACTTGCAAGGGATGAAGCGGGGACGGCTACGCTTGGCAACGATTACTACGACCAAGTACTTTATTCCTCGGGCCTTGGCTCCTTTTTGCCAGATGTATCCAGGTATTGATGTATCTTTGCAAATCACCAACCATGAGCAACTAATCAGTCGTCTTAGTGATAACCAAGATGATCTATATATTCTCAGTCAAGTACCAGAGGGCATGGATGTTTCGACTCATGCTTTTTTGGTAAACCCTTTGGTGGTTATAGCCCCCAAAACTCATCCCTTAGCTGGACAAAAAAACATTCCGATCACAGCTCTACAGAATGAGGCATTTGTGATGCGTGAGATTGGCTCTGGCACCCGTACTGCCGTTGAGCAACTGTTCACCCAGCATGAGGTTTCTGTGCGGGTCAAGTTAGAGCTGGGTAGTAACGAAGCGATCAAACAAGCGATCGCCTGTGGGTTAGGAATGTCGGTGCTCTCTCGCCACACCTTTGGCCCAGAGTCTGAAGCGTTAGGCTTGGCTATTTTAGATGTTCAACATTTTCCGATCGACCGTCATTGGTATATTGCCTACCCTAAAGGCAAGCAACTCTCGATCGTGGCTGATACTTTTCGGCAGTTTCTCTACAGTGAAAGCAGCCGGTTGATCGGTACTAATTTTTGATTTCTATCCTATTTTTTGATTTCGGCAGTAGGTGTGTTTCCAGAGGGAACAGTCAAATGAGGAGTCTTAGTTTCTACTAGCCTGGAGGGAGTTTTGTTAGTAGAGACTGGAATAGTAGTAGTTGCTTTACCCAAATAATCTAGAATTCCTTGGGCGATCGCTTCGGCCATTCGATCACGGTAGGTAGCATCAGCCAGTTTTGGTGATTCGGTCGGGCTGGTGAGGTAACCAACTTCGACCAAAATAGCCGGAATCTCGGATTTTCGCAGTACCAAAAAGCGCGCACTACGCACTCCCCGATCGAGTAAGGCTTCTTCGCGTGGATCATCGTTCATTAACTCCAACACCTTGCGATGCACAGATGTAGCTAGTTCTAAGCCCCGGTGATAATGATAGGTCTCTAAGCCATTTACATCGGGGCGATTGTCGATCGAGTTGGCATGGATACTGACAAAAATACTGGCTCCGGCTTTGCGCGACATATTTACTCGCTCGTCTAAACCCACAAAGTAGTCGCTGTCCCGAGTTAGTTGGGTAGCAATGCCTTTGGCTTCTAAAATTTTGGCCACCCGCAAAGCGATCGGCAAAATCACATCCACTTCCCGCAGTTCATTTAGGCCGATCGCCCCTGGGTCTTTGCCGCCATGGCCAGGATCGATCGTGACTAAAATTTTCTCTGATTTCTGGCCTGCTAGCAGCATGGTGCTAATCTCTGCATCTAAGCTTGCTGTTGGGCTTGCTTTGTCCGTTCCGCTGGGCTGGAGAGCACTGGTATTTGTTGGTACTGCTAAAGGCGATAACATCGCGACCATACTACAGAGCAAAACCCAGGATTTGGGCAGTGAGTAAACCATTAAATTTAGTAATGAAGGACAGTGGTTGCCCGCATAAAAATTAGGTCAATATTTTTTGACCGCTTTCATGCTGGTAGATTACAAAGATGCCTTAAAGATCTTACACACATTTAGATTATTTAGATTTGTTCAGAGTAAACTTGGTTCCCCACCGGCCAGAATGAACTGGCGGATCGCCTGCAATTCTTCCAGCACGATCGTGTGACCCATGTCTATCTCTTGATATTCTACCCTTGCTCCCCATGTTACTAACTGACTACGTGCTCGCCAAGCCTGCTCAATTGGCACTACCTCGTCTTGACGGCCATGCAAAATAGCGATTGGGGGGCAATGAGCAGTAGGTGCCAAAATTTCAGGATGCAGATAGCCACTCAAGACAATCAGGCCAGCCAACGGCAGATGCAAACCAACTTCTAGCGCCATTGCTCCCCCCTGAGAGAAACCCGCTAGCCAGGTTCTTTCTAAGGGGACACCGGTTTCGGTAGGCAGACTTTGCAGCCAAGTAAGTAAGGTATCCCGACTGGTGGCTAGTTCTTGGCGACTTTCCGTGGTCAGAGTGCCAGCGCCGGTGAAGGAATACCACATCTTGCCCGTAGGGGTAAATTGATGGTCAAACAAGCCATTGGGCAACAAAAATTGGTGCGACGGCAGACGAAAGTAGGGAATTAAGGGTTGTAAATCTTGCTGGTTTGCCCCCCAGCCATGCAACAACACAATGTTGCCCATGGGCTGTTCTGGGTCTAGGGCGGGCACGGTAATGATGTCTAAAGCCATAGAAGTAGGGTAATTGATTGATTTTAAAGAAACTTAATAAAAGCCATCAGCAAATCATCATAAGCTGGAAGCATATCGTCGGCGTTAATATTCAAAATATTGTTATCATGACTTCTAATTTATCAACCAAGCTTAGAGAAGGTACCAAGAAATCACACAGTATGGCCGAAGGTACGGGCTTTATTGCCTGCTTCCTGAAGGGGACTGTGGAGAAGAACTCTTACCGCAAACTGGTCGCTAATTTGTACTTTGTATACACAGCGATGGAAGAAGAAATGGTTAAGCACCAGCAACATCCTGCCCTGTCTAAACTATTTTTCCCAGAACTCGATCGCAAACTTAGCCTAGAGCAAGACTTGGCATATTATTTTGGAGCTAATTGGAAAGACCAAGTAGCACCTTCAGCAGCGACGAAAGAGTATGTCGCGCGTATTCATCAAGTTGCCGATCAAGACCCCGAGCTGTTAATTGCTCATCTCTATACCCGCTACATGGGAGATCTCTCTGGTGGTCAAATCTTGAAGAAGATTGCCCAAAATGCCATGAATCTGAGTGATGGTGAGGGTACTTCGTTTTATGAGTTCGATCGAATTGCTGATGAAAAGGTGTTTAAGGCCAACTATCGTCAGATTATGGACAATCTGCCGATCGATGAAGCTAAGGCCGACTTGATTGTAGACGAAGCCAATGATGCTTTTGGCAAGAACATGATTATGTTCAAGGAGCTAGAAGGCAATCTGATCAAGGCGATCGGGGTACAGCTCTTCAATATGCTCACTCGCAAGCGCAGCAAGGGCAGCACTGAGTTAGCCACTGCTGAATAAAAATCCCCTGGATTGAGTGTGGTAAGCGCGTCTGCGGACGCGCTTTTTATATACATATTGATCGAGAAGTCTTAATTAAGTAATTGGCTATGTTGTGGTTAGGAATTGGATGTCAAAGCGGAGTCAGTAGTGAATCGATCGAACAGGCTATTTATCAAACTCTTGCCCTTAAAGATCTACAAATTAATGATGTGGTGGGGGTGGCCTCGATCGATATTAAAGCCCAAGAACCAGGTATCCTGACGGTCTGTGCCAAATACCATTGGCAATTCCAAACCTACAGCGCTGCTGAATTAAATAGCATTGTGCTCGATCGATCTAACGCAGTATCCCAGTTTGTCGGAACTAACAGCGTGGCCGAAGCCGCAGCGATCTTGGCTAGTGGCCAAGAATTATTGGTGATGAAACAGATTTATAAAATCGCGGGTAAGTATATTACAGTAGCGATCGGATAAATGATATTTTAAGATTTGCTTTTAGCAGGACGATTGACTCTTAGCAGTTCACCTCTAATTGATTCTTTTGTGCATATTACTCGATCAATTTCGGTGGTGAATTCGTCCCAGTCTAGGTTTTTGGAACAAACAATGATTCCGGCATGGCCGATGCCTTGGTTGTGCAGCCAGATAAAATCTCGTCGATTTTGGGTGATTACAGCTCGATCTTGATTGGTTGCAAACAACAATACTTCGTCATCGGGAATTCCTTGATTGGCATTACCAGCATCTTTCACTGTCAAAACGTCGTAGCCTTTATATCGTAGTCTTTCTACGACTGGGAATGGGAATTGTTCATCAGAATATAGCCGCAGCATTTATGCGGCCTCATTGGCGGCGATCGCAGCACTAATCTCGGATGGAAAGGCTGCGGCGTAAGCCCAAGCATTTTGCAAGTCGGTTGTAGTCAGATGGGGATAAGCTTCTAGTATTTTTAGATCGCTTGCGCCGAGGCGACGATATTCTACTAAATCCCACACTGGTATTCTGGTACCGGTGATGCAAGCATCGCCACCAACGATGCCGGGGGTTTTGCTGATGCCGCTCCATAGACTACCGAGGTTTTTAGCTAATACCTGCATAATCTCGGTTTTTTCGGGGACTGAGAGGGCAAGGAGTTGCTGCTGAAGCTCTTGAGTACTCATGAGTTTACGGTCGATTGCTGCTTCTATTATTCTACTCGATCGCTTCGATTGCACTATGGGCAATCGATGTTTCAAAACAAAAAATAACGTTGTGCCATCGGTAAAACCGTAGCTGGCTCACAGGTTAATAATTCACCATCAGCCCGGACTTCATAGGTTTCGGGATCTACTTCCATCTGGGGCAGCAAATCATTCAATTTCATATCTCGTTTACTAATTTTGCGAGTACCACTCACTGGCACCACCTGTTTTTGTAACTGGAGCTGTGCCGCAATCCCTGCTTTATGTGCCGCCTGAGAAACAAAAGTCAGCGAAGTTGAACCGACCGTCTTACCGTAACTACCAAACATCGGACGCATCTGCACCGGTTGGGGCGTGGGAATACTGGCATTAGCATCACCCATCTGTGCCCAAGCGATCGCCCCACCTTTAATCACCATCGACGGTTTTACCCCAAAAAAAGCCGGTTTCCACAGACACAAATCGGCAATTTTGCCCGGTTCGATCGAACCCACATAACCCGCAATACCATGAGCGATCGCCGGATTAATAGTGTATTTTGCAATATAGCGTTTCACCCGCAAATTATCGTTACGATCTAAGTTTTCTACTTCTCCCGTCCCAGCCAGCCAACCCCGCTGAGTCTTCATTTTATGCGCCGTCTGCCAAGTACGAATAATTACTTCGCCGATTCTGCCCATGGCCTGAGAATCAGAAGAAATCATACTAAACGCTCCCAGATCATGCAGAATATCTTCAGCGGCGATCGTTTCCCGCCGGATGCGGGATTCAGCAAAAGCTACGTCTTCCGGGATATTCGGATCTAAGTGATGACAGACCATCAACATATCCAAATGCTCATCCAAAGTATTCAGAGTATAGGGACGAGTGGGGTTAGTAGAAGAAGGCAGTACATTGGCTTCGCCGCAGACTTTGATGATATCGGGGGCATGACCACCACCAGCACCTTCGGTGTGATAGGTATGAATCACCCGATGTTTGAAAGCGGCGATCGTGTCTTCGACAAAGCCCGCTTCGTTTAAAGTATCGGTGTGAATTGCTACTTGCACATCATATTCATCGGCAACAGTCAGGCAGGTATCGATCGCTGCCGGGGTCGTGCCCCAATCTTCATGGAGCTTCAGACCCATTGCTCCGGCCTCGACCTGTTCCACCAAAGCCGCCGGTTGGCTGGTATTGCCTTTACCCAAAAAGCCAATATTCATCGGAAAAGCTTCCGCCGCTTCCAACATCCGGTGTAAATGCCAAGGTCCAGGAGTACAAGTTGTTGCATTAGTGCCCGCTGCTGGCCCAGTACCACCACCAATCATGGTAGTAACTCCAGAAGCGATCGCCACCTCAATCTGCTGGGGGCAAATAAAGTGAATATGGGTATCAATGCCGCCTGCTGTCAGAATGGAGCCTTCCCCAGCAATTATTTCAGTACCAGGGCCAATAATAATATCCACGTCATCTTGAATATGGGGATTGCCCGCTTTACCAATTTTGTAAATCTGGCCTGCTTTAATGCCTACATCGGCTTTGACAATGCCCCACCAATCTACAATCAGGGCATTGGTAATCACTGTGTCTACGGCTCCATCGGCATTGGTAATGGGTGACTGTCCCATGCCATCCCGAATTACTTTGCCACCGCCAAACTTTACTTCTTCACCGTAGGTGGTGAGATCTTTTTCTACTTCAATAATTAGCTCAGTATCTGCCAAACGCACTCGATCGCCCACAGTTGGGCCATAAGTATCGGCGTAGGCACGGCGATTCATGCGGTAGCTCATAGTTGTTTTTTTGGGTTATTTTTTGGGCTATTTCTTCTGGATTATTTCTTTTTCTTGGTTTTTTTTGCAGACTTAGATTCGGACTGGGGTTCACCGTCTAAATAGCCATTGACTAAACCATTAAAGCCATAGATCTGCCGACTGCCAGCCAAAGGAATCAGAGTAACTTCTCGTTCATCCCCCGGTTCAAAGCGCACCGCAGTGCCTGCCGGAATATCTAGCCGCATCCCCCGACAGAGATCGCGTGGGCAGGCTAGAGCGCGGTTGACTTCAAAAAAATGGTAATGGGAGCCAACTTGAATTGGTCGATCGCCGGTATTGGCAACTTTAATGGTAATGGTGGCTCGATCGACATTTAGTTCAATATCACCATCATCGATGAAGTATTCTCCGGGAATCATGATTGTTGCTCCTAACGAATGGGTTGGTGGACAGTAACTAGTTTTGTACCATCTGGGAAAGTCGCCTCTACCTGGATTTCGTCGATCATTTCTGGAATACCCTCCATCACTTGATCTCGCCCCAATAAAGTAGTGCCATAGGTCATCAATTGTGCCACAGTTTGACCATCCCGCGCTGCTTCCAAAATGGCCGCAGTAATATAGGCGGTAGCCTCGGGATGATTCAGTTTCAATCCTCTAGCCTTGCGCCTTTCAGCAACTAAAGCGGCGGTGAAAATCAGAAGTTTATCTTTCTCTTGAGGTGTTAACTGCATGGTGATAAATGGTAGTGATAGATCGTGAATTACAAGTAGGGTGGCACAATCATTGACGATAGTAGAGTCACCTAGAACCTAGATCGTGGGCAGTGCCCACCCTACCACTATGTTCTCATTTAATTACTATGCGGATACAAGGTAATTTGTAGGGTGGGCACTGCCCACGATCATAAATTGCTAAGTAATCACCGTCGGTTGATCCATGCCGGTGTGGGATTTAATCTGAGCTAGTTCTTCGGCGATCGATATCGGTCCAGCCAAGGCTTGTTGCACCTCAATATTTTGCTGATTCACATCAGCGGTGAAACTCTCAAAATACACCCGCAGTGTTGCGCCCTGAGTGCCTGTCCCAGAAAGCCGCATCACAATTCGTGAACCATCGGTGAAGCCAATCCGCATTCCCTGCTTAGTACTAACACTGCCATCGATCGAATCGGTATAACTAAAATCATCGGCATAGGCCACTTCATAATTGCCAAATACTTTACCAGGCAGAGTAGGCATGGCACTTTGAACTCTTGCAACCAAAGCATTGGCTCGATCGACTGCCACATTTTCATAGTCATGACGCGAGTAATAGTTACGACCGTAGGTACGCCAATGTTCTTTCACAATTTGCTCTACCGATTCACCCCGTACTGCCAAAATATTTAGCCAGAACAACACTGCCCACAGACCATCTTTTTCCCGAATATGATTAGAGCCAGTACCGAAGCTTTCTTCGCCGCAGAGCGTGACTTTCCCGGCATCCATCAAGTTACCAAAGAACTTCCAGCCAGTGGGGGTTTCGTAGCAATCAATCCCCAGCTTGGCCGCTACTCGATCGGCAGCTTGACTAGTGGGCATTGATCGAGCAATTCCGGCCAAACCATCTTTATAAGCTGGTACCAGTTTGGCATTGGCAGCCAAAATCGCCAAGCTATCGCTGGGAGTCACAAAGAAGTTGCGTCCCAAAATCATATTCCGATCGCCGTCCCCATCCGAAGCTGCACCAAAATCGGGGGCGTTGCTGCCAAACAATACTGCTACCAAGTCATGGGCATAGACCAAGTTAGGATCGGGATGTCCTTTGCCAAAATCTTCCAGTGGAACGCCATTCATGACGCTACCAGGAGCAGCTCCCAAACGTTGCTCCAAAATCGCGGTAGCATAAGGGCCAGTGACGGCGTGCATGGAGTCCATGGCCAGTCGGAAGTTGCCTTGCAGCATGGTTTGAATCCGATCAAAGTCAAACAGCGACTCCATTAGCTCTTGATAATCGGTGACGGAGTTGATTACTTCTACTAGCAGCGGGCCGAGCATGGTTTTACCCAGTCGATCGAGGTCGATATCAGTGGCTTCGAGCATCTGATACTTATCGATGGTTTTGGTGCGGTCGTAAATGGCTTCAGTAACTTTCTCGGGAGCAGGTCCACCGTTACCAGTATTGTATTTAATCCCAAAATCTCCATCAGGTCCGCCCGGATTATGGCTAGCGGAGAGGATGATGCCGCCCATCGCCTGATATTTGCGAATCACACAGGAAGCCGCTGGGGTGGAAAGAATCCCGCCCTGGCCGATTTTCACTTGGGCAAACCCGGCAGCAGCGGCCATTTTAAGGATTATCTGGGAGGCTGGACGGTTGTAATAACGGCCATCACCACCGACGACTAAGGTTTGACCATTGCAGTTGCCGATCGTATCAAAAATCGATTGGACGAAGTTTTCCAAGTAGTGGGGCTGCTGAAAATCGGGGACGGATTTACGCAGGCCAGATGTACCGGGCTTTTGGTCGGTAAATGGGGTGGTGGTGATGGTCAGAATATTCATAAGATTTTGGCATAAGTTCAGCTCTGTACAGTAGTTTATAGCCTTGTGATAGAAAAAACTTATAGACTTTATCCGATATTTATTCACAAAACACATCACTTCTCTCTATGCATAGAGAAAAGATCGTGATAGGCTTGTATTCAAGTTGACTTAATCTATGGATTGAACAAATATTTTCGTTTATCCATAGGTAAAAATCTATCTTTTACAACTATTTAAATCTATCTTCTTGGAGTAAGCCATGACTCAACTATATTTTTATGGAGTAACGATATGGAATATTTAGTTAACCAAATATCTCGCCGTAAATTTATTGTCACTGCTGGAGCAACGGCGATCGGTGGGTTGTTATTAAAAGGATGCAGCTCATCTAATAATCAATCGGCTACAATTCAATCTGCTAATGCCAGCGCTGGTGGTGGGATTGAAACAACCAAAGCCAGGATTGGTTTCATTGGTCAAACCGATGCAGCACCATTGGTAATTGCCCAAGTTAAAGAACTATTTAAAAAACACGGTGTTCCAGATGTCGAGCTGGTCAAACAACCATCTTGGGCGGTTACTAGAGATAATCTGCAAATTGGCTCTGCTGGTGGTGGCTTAGATGGTGCCATGGTTTTAAGTCCCATGCCCTATCACATGAGCATGGGTACTATTACTGTCAACAACAAAAAGTTGCCGATGTATATAGTGGCCAGAATGAACACAGGTGGCCAAGGGATTTCCTTAGGCAAGCTCTATCAAGATGCCAATATTGGATTGGATGCTTCTAAGCTAAAAGCTATGGTCGATCGGCAGAAAGCCACAGGTAATTATCTACGCTTTGCTCACACTTTCAAGGGTGGTAATAGTGATTTAATGTTGCGTTATTGGCTAGCTTCCGGAGGGATTAATCCCGATAAAGACGTAATTAGTTTGGTCGTACCCGGTTCTCAACTGGTACCTAATATTAAGGTCAACAGCATTGATGGCTTTTGTGTTGGTGATCCTTGGCATGTGCGGCTAATTAATCAAAAACTCGGCTACACTGCCCTCGTAACCAACGAGTTTTGGCAAGATCACCCAGAAAAAGCCCTGACTTTTCGGAGTGATTGGGTCGATCGACATCCTAACGCCACCAAGGCAATTGTCAAGGCTTTAATGGAAGCTCAACAATGGTGCGACAAGCTAGAAAATCGGTTAGAAATGGCTACAATTATCTCTGCATCAAATTGGGCGAAAGTCCCAGTTAAAGATGTGCAAGATCGCCTCACTGGCAAGATTAATTATGGTAGCAGTCGTCCAACAGTAGAAAAAAGCCCCAATATTATGCGCTATTGGGACAATTATGCCAGTTATCCTTTCAAAAGCCACGATCTGTGGTTTTTAACCGAGAATCTGCGCTGGGGGCAAATTCCCCAAAATACTGATCTCAAGCAGGTGATCGATCGAGTAAACCGTGAAGACATCTGGCGAGCTGCCGCCAAGGATCTGAATCTACCAGTAGCCCAAATTCCAGCCACTACTTCCCGAGGAATAGAAACATTCTTCGATGGTATTAAGTTCGATCCACAAAACCCCAGTCAGTATTTACAAAGTCTCAAAATCAAACAGACCTAAGATGGTGATTTATCACCAACGAGAGTCCAGACTCTTACTCACTCAATCTTTAAATCACAGGAAAAATAATCATGGCCAGAGCTATTAACAATCGATATCAACCCAACTTAATAAATAGATTATTGAGCAACAAAACAACCAGGAAAGTTGTTGCCCCAATTATAGCTACAACATTCTTTTTAATTATTTGGCAGTTGTTTACTCTAAGTCCCGAAGCAAATCTACCCAGCCCGATTAAAGTCATTGAACAAACATGGGAATTAATCATCAATCCTTTCTTTGATAAAGGAGCCAATAACAAAGGACTGTTTTGGCAGATTTGGGCTAGCTTACAGCGGGTAATTCAAGGTTTTGCCTTGGCCGCCATTGTAGGAATTTCAGTAGGTATTATTGTCGGCACTAGTGAATTTCTCTTTGATGCTCTAGACCCTATCTTCCAAGTACTGCGCACAATCCCACCCTTAGCTTGGTTGCCAATTTCTTTAGCAGCTTTTCAGCAATCTAATCCATCAGCGATCTTTGTGATTTTTATTACCTCAGTATGGCCAATTATTATCAATACGATCGCTGGTGTTCAACAAATTCCCCAAGATTATGTGAATGTTTCTAAAGTCCTGCAACTATCCCGCAAAGAATACTTTTTGGAAGTAGTTTTTCCGGCCACTGTCCCCTATATTTTTACAGGCTTAAGAATCGGTATTGGTCTATCTTGGTTGGCGATCGTCGCTGCCGAAATGCTAATTGGTGGAGTCGGTATCGGCTTCTTTATTTGGGATGCCTGGAACGCCGCTAATATCAGCCAAATTATTATTGCTTTGCTATATGTGGGCTTGGTGGGCTTGATGTTGGATAAACTGATTGCTTTTATTGCTACCAAAGTAGTCCCTGATGAAAAGAAATAACTCACAAAGCAAATATTTCGTAAGCATTGCCTACCCTTAACTTTGCTCCGATCGGTCACTTATTTATTAGGTAAAAACATGTCTAACTTTGTAGAAGTCAATCAAATCGATAAAACCTTCGATCTAGCTGGTGGAGGTAACTATATTGCCCTGAAAGGCATCGATTTAAACATCCGACGTGGTGAATTCATCTCACTAATCGGTCACTCTGGCTGCGGTAAATCGACTTTGCTGAACATTATCGCCGGACTCGATCAGGCCAGTGAAGGCATAGTATTAGTAGACGATACCCCGGTAACCAAACCCGGCCCCGATCGGATGGTAGTTTTCCAAAATTACTCACTATTGCCTTGGCTCACAGTCCGTGAAAACATCGCCATGGCCGTCAACAAAGTCTTGACCGGCTTACCCAAGGCCGAAAGAAACGAAATCATTGAACAACACATTGATATCGTCGGTCTAAGAGCTGCTGCTGATAAAAAGCCTGGACAGTTATCGGGTGGAATGAAACAGCGAGTCTCGATCGCCCGGGCCTTTGCCATCAAACCCAAAGTGTTGTTATTAGATGAACCTTTTGGAGCCTTGGATGCTCTGACTCGGGGTGGTCTGCAAGAGCGGCTGATTCAAATTTGTGAAGAAAACCAAGTAACAGCGGTAATGGTGACTCATGATATTGATGAAGCATTGTTGTTATCCGATCGCATTGTGATGCTGACAAATGGTCCTTCCTCTAAAATTGGTCAAATTTTAGATGTAGATATTCCCCGTCCGCGCAAACGATTAGAGGTGGTGGAACACCCTAGCTACTATAGCTTAAGAAGTGAAATGATCTATTTCCTAAACCAACAAAAACGGGTAAAGAAACTCCGATCGCAGAAAAATATAGTAGTGGCAAGGCATGGCCTGGAAAAAATTAATATCCAACTGGGATTTGTGCCTTTGACTGCTTGTGCTCCTCTAGCTATTGCCAAAGAAAAAGGATTGTTTGTCAAACATGGTTTAGATGAAGTCAGCCTGGTCAGAGAATCAAGCTGGCGGGGAATTGTAGACGGGATTAGTGGTGGCTACATCGATGCTGCCCAAATGCCTTCAGGAATGCCCGCTTGGATGACTTTGGGCGGTAACAATAATACTCCTTTACCGATTGTAACAGCTTTGACTATGGCAAGGAATGGTAATGCTATCACTTTGAAAGAAGAGTTCTATCAAAAAAATATCAGAACCCTAGATGATTTTCATAAATTCATTGTGGACACTCCTGATAAACGCCACAATTTTGGCATGGTACATCCATCTTCGATGCACAATTTGTTGCTGCGCTATTGGCTAGCAGCGGGCGGTATTGACCCCGATCGAGATGTCCACCTCATGACTATCCCCCCGGCGCAAATGGTGGTGGATCTCAAAGCGGGGACAATTGACGGCTATTGTGTGGGTGAACCTTGGAATTATCGGGCAGCACGGGAGGGCAAAGGCTTTACAATCGCTTCCGATCTAGGTATCTGGAATGGTCATCCTGGAAAAGTTTTAGGTGTCCGAGAAGATTGGGCTATTGCTTACCCCAATACTCATGTAGCCTTGGTCAAAGCCTTGCTAGAAGCCTGTGAATACTGCGCTGATCCACAAAATGTGAATGAGATTCGGCAACTGTTATCCCAACGGGAATACCTGGGAATGAAAGAGGAATATATCACTTTGGCCGATCCGCTAAATGATACTGGTGTTCATGATCCACATCAAGAATTTGCCCATCCCCAATTTTTTGGCAAAGGCGTAAATCGTCCTAGTCGCACCGAGCAACTATGGATTATTACTCAAATGGCACGCTGGGGTATCACACCGTTTCCTCGGAATTGGGTAGAGATCTTAGAGCGGGTTTGCCGGATGGGGACTTTTAGTACTGCATCCCGAGAACTGGGTTTAGATGTGGATTATAGTCGCAGTCAAATCGAGCTATTTGATGGGGTGAAGTTTAATACCGAAGACCCGATCGGTTATCTCAATAGTTTGTCAATCAAACAACCAATTTCAGTTGCTGAAGTAATTTTAAATCATTCATAGGTGTAATCATGGCAGTAACTCAAACCAAAACAAACTCGAATCAGCGGGCTATAGTTAAAGATCCTTTCTTGCTCATTCAAGATGTTGCTAAGATCTACCCCACAGCCAAAGGCACTTACACAGTTTTAGAAGACGTAAATTTGGTAGTGAATCAAAGCGAATTTATTTGCCTAATTGGCCACTCGGGCTGTGGTAAATCTACTTTACTGAATATGATCGCTGGTTTTTCACAGCCCAGTAAGGGAATTGTGGAATTAAAAGGACAACCCATTGTTCAACCCGGCCCTGATCGCATGATGGTGTTTCAAAACTATGCTTTACTTCCTTGGAAGAGCGCTTTTGAAAATGTTTATCTGGCAGTTAATGCGGTCTATCCTCACAAATCTAAGGCCGAAAAAGTCTCGATCGTCAATGAAAACTTGGCGATGGTGGGGTTGGCTGATGCTGCTGATAAGAAGCCTCAACAGCTCTCGGGTGGAATGCGTCAGCGGGTTTCGATCGCCCGTGCCCTCTCAATTCGTCCAGAGATCCTGATTTTAGATGAACCTTTTGGGGCACTAGACCAAATCACCAAAGAAGAACTCCAGGAAGAATTAATGAAAATCTGTGGTGAGCAAAAATGCACGGTGCTGATGATTACTCATGATATTGATGAAGCATTATTTCTGGCTGATCGGCTAGTCATGATGACCAATGGCCCCGCTGCCAAAATTGGTGAAGTGCTAGATATTCCTTTTGATCGTCCTCGCGATCGAGATCAGATCATGGAAGATCCTGAATACTACAACTTACGCAATTATGCCTTAGACTTTTTGTATCATCGCTTTGCTCATGATGATGAATAATTATTGACTAACAGCATATAATAAGTAAAGTGATCTCTGTAAGCTGAGCCAATACATGTAGATCACTTGCTTCTTTATGATTTACAATAATTAATCGTGGATTTAATCATGAAAACCATTAGAGATCTCATATCACTCTTTACTGACGATGAAAAGTTCCTAACTGGCTTGAAAACAATTGAAAAATGGGTTTCTAAGCTACTATCCATCGGAATGATTGTCGTGACATTCGCAGCTATTGTTAATCTGGGTTACTTTTTAATTGAAACATTGATTGTAACTTGGAGCTATAATGATGATGATAAGTTCAACAAAAGATTATTTCAAATATTCGGTCTGTTTTTGAATGTATTGATCGCCTTAGAGATTCTGGAAAATATTACGGCTTATTTAAAAAAGAATGTGATTCAGGTAGAACTAGTACTAGTCACCTCACTCATTGCTGTCTCTAGAAAAATAATTATTCTAGATTTAGAGAAAAAAGATAGTAATGATCTGATAGCACTAGGAGTTGCAGCTTTTGCTTTGTCGATGAGCTATTTAGTAATTCGTTTGGCCAATCGATCTTGATATTCTAAAACTCACTGGTCGGCCAGTAAAAGCAAGTGACTTTCAGCCCTTTCGGTTGAACTTTAATACCATATCAGACTTATAAGACTTATTCGATAAATTTATCTATTGCCTATATGTATAGAGAGAATAATGAGTTAAGCTGTTATCTGAGTCGAAATACTCTATGATCTTTATTACGCAGGATCTGAAGATATGACACAGTCAAATATAACTCCCATCTCCGCTGGCACCAACGAAACAATCGTTAATCCAAAGTCTCGCTGGTATACCAACATTCAACGTAGTCATATTGTGCGGGTTTTAGAATCAGTCCAAGATGCGATCGCTATTTCTCTTTGCCTCGGATTGTTTGCTGTCATGGTATTGCAGCTAAAAGAGATCTTTCTTTCTTTACTAACCACCTTACGCTTCCATGATATTACTGCCGATATTTTATTCATTCTGATTTTGGTGGAATTGTTCCGACTACTGATCATTTATTTGCAAGAGCAGCGGGTCTCGATCGGGGTTTCGGTAGAAGTTGCCATTGTTTCTGTGTTGCGGGAAGTCATTGTCAAGGGTATTTTAGAGGTAGAATGGCATCAAGTATTGGCTACCTGTGCTTTTTTGATTTCCATGGCTATACTACTAGTTGTCCGAGTTTGGCTGCCACCGACTTTTCAAGGCATTGATCCAGAACAGCAAATTTCTGCCCGTCTCAAAGTGGCCAAACCAGATTAGCAGAGTTTCTCTCAGTCCTGAATTCAATCCCCTATGACAGTTTCCCGCACTATTTGTTTAGGCTTTATCGCCGTTATCTTAGCTGGTACCGCTTTGTTAATGATGCCTCTTGCTACTCAGAATGGCCAATGGAATAATCTGATTGTGGCTTTGTTTACAGCAACCTCGGCAGTATGTGTAACTGGACATGTGGTAGTCGATACGGCTACCCATTTTTCGGGGATCGGTCAGTTCATCATTATGCTCTTGGTACAAATTGGTGGACTGGGTTATATGACTGTTACCACTTTTTTACTGTTATTGTTGGGTCGTCGCTTTGGCCTTAAAGACAAAATTGCTATTCAGCAGGCTCTAGATCGTCGATCGCTTCAGGGTAGTAATCAAATTTTGCAATCAATTGTGGCAACTACTTTAATTTTTGAACTAACTGGGGCTTTTTTGCTGTTGTTAGAGTTTGTACCCAGGGTGGGCTGGCAGCAGGGACTATGGTTCGCAATCTTCCATAGTGTCAGCGCTTGGAATAATGCCGGATTTGCGCTGTTCTCAGATAATTTGGTGAGCTATCAGGGTTCGCTACTGCTCAATATGGTAATTACGGGCTTAATTATTTTTGGTGGTATTGGCTATGAGGTGATTTTAGAGTTGTTTTTAATGTTGCGAGAGCGAGTCACTCGTAGCTCCATTCGGACAGTCAGATCTTTGAATTTTCGAGTAGCCATTAGCACTACGATCTTTTTATTACTGGGGGGGACTTTTACTATTTGGTTCATTGAAATGCGCAATACTCAGACGCTGGCCACACTCAGCACTTCCCAGCAATTGTTGGCGGCTTGGTTTCAGGCTGTGACTAGTCGCACAGCAGGCTTTAACACCATCGATATTTCTAAAATGACCACAGCAGGGTTATTTATTACAATCAGCTTAATGCTAATAGGGGGGTGTCCGGGGGGCACTGCTGGTGGGATTAAGACTACCACGGCCAGAATATTAGCCAGTAGTACTTACACTGTTTTACAAGGCAAGGAATCGGTGGTGCTCTATCGTCGCCAAGTGCCTAACACTCTAATTTTGAAAGCGATCGGTGTAACTTTTGGCTCTATGATGACGGTGATTTGTGCCACTATCATAATCTCACTAGTAGAACCGCCAGAGCTGCAATTTATTCAGATTTTGTTTGAAGTAGTCTCGGCTTTTGGCACAGTTGGTCTTTCGATGGGGATTACAGCGAGTTTGACTGCGGTGAGTAAATTAGCGTTGGTGGCCACGATGTATATTGGACGAGTGGGTATTTTGTTGCTAATTGCAGCACTACTGGGCGATCCAAAATCTACTGCTATTAGATACCCAGAAGAGTCGCTATTGGTAGGATAAACATTAGTAGCAGTTGGATGTGGCAAGTTACAGATTTATAAATTAGGTCAATAAAATTATGTCGAGTTCTTTTACTCAACCAGCCTTGAATTTCTTCCGAAACTTGAAATATGGCAATAAACGTCAGTTTGCGGTAATTGGCTTGGGGCGCTTTGGTCGTGCTTTGTGCGAAACTTTACAGCGATCGGGCTATGAAGTTTTGGGCACAGATATAGATGGTAAGAGGGTTTCAGATATTTTGACAACAGGTGCAGTAGCTCATGCCATCCAGCTAGATTCTACTGACCCATTGGCTTTAAAAGAAGCTGGAATATTAGAATTTGATACGGTAATCGTAGCGATCGGCAACTATTTACAGGAGAGCATTATTACTACCCTGAATGTGAAGGAGGCTGGAGTTTCGTTGGTAATTGCCAAGGCTTCTTCGGATGTTCATGCTAAGCTACTACAAAAGGTCGGAGCAGATCAGGTGGTTTTGCCAGAGTATGAAGCAGGCTGCGCGCTGGCGCGGACATTAACTAATCCAGGAATTTTTGATCGCTTTGATCTCGATGCCCACAATAGTATTGTAGAAATTAGCGTACCCGAGTCTTTCCAAAACAAGACACTTTTGGAGTTGCAGTTACGGCAAGATTATGGGTTGAATGTTTTGGCAGTTGGTCAAGCTCAAAATTTTGATATTAATCCTCAGCCCGATCGGAGATTGGTTAAAGAAGATTTGTTAGTGGTAATTGGTAAAAAGGTAGCTATTGATCGATTAATTGCTCAATCTTCTTTCAAGAGTTCATAGATAAAATCAGCAAATTCCCAGCCCATAAGTCAGGGTTTGGCTGCCACCAACTTTTAAATAGCTTAGAATTCACCGGCTAAAGCGCTCACACAGCGATCGCAGATAGCCGGATGTTCAGCATGGGCACCTACAGTTTCAGAGTAATTCCAACAGCGATCACACTTGTGACCATCGGCCTTCAGTACTCCAATTTGGATACCATGACTTTCCCCGATGAAGTCTGCCCCGGAGATGTCTGAGACCAGTTTTACCTGAGAAACCAAAAAGAAATAGCGTAATTCATCGATCGCATTATCGCTAGTAATAAACCGCTCCAACTCTTGATGAATAGCTGAGTCTTTGACCGACAAAAGTACCTGTGCTTCTAAAGAAGAGCCAATTAACTTCTGCATCCGAGCATTATCCAGAATTTTATTTACACCATCGCGCAGATCTTGTAGTCGTTGCCAGGTATTTTTTAACGCCGGTTGTGACCATTGGGGATCTAGTTTCACCCAGCCAGCTTCAAACACCGATTCATGAGATTTCGGGTAGGGCAGATATTGCCAGATATCTTCGGCCATGTGGCAGAGTACAGGGGCGATCGCTTTAGCTAAATTCTCCAAAATCACCGCCATCACTGTTTGACAACTGCGTCGTCGCTCGTTATCTAAAGCACTGATGTACAGACGATCTTTGGCGATATCTAGGTAAAAATTCGACAAATCAACTACACAGAAGTTTTGTACCGCTTGGAAAAAACGATAAAATTGATAGCTTTCAAAAGCAGCAGTAATTTCACCAAACACCTCGGTCGCCCGATGCAGCATGTATTGATCTAATTCCGAGAGCCGATCAAACGGCACAGCCTGAGTCGCTGGATCAAAGTCATACAAATTCCCCAACAAGAACCGTGCTGTATTGCGAATCTTACGATAAGAATCCGACATCTGCTTCAAGATGCTTTTACCCAAACGCACATCGCTGGCATAGTCTACCGAAGACACCCACAGGCGCAGCACATCTGCACCGTAAGCAGGATCTTGTTGGAGGTTTTTGCCCCCATCCATGGTCAGCAAAGGATCAATCACATTGCCCAAAGACTTACTCATCTTGCGGCCTTTTTCATCCAATACAAAACCGTGAGTCAATACCGTCTTGTAAGGTGCAATGCCGTTACTAGCTACGCTGGTCAGTAAACTAGACTGGAACCAGCCCCGATGTTGGTCAGAACCCTCTAGATAGATATCGGCGGGATAGACCAAGTTTTCCCGCTGTTTGGCCACTGCCGCCCAAGAAGAACCAGAATCAAACCATACATCCATGGTATCCATGCCCTTGCGGTAGCTACGCCCGTTGTGGCGATGGCTCTCGGGTAATAAATCCTGCACATCCATTTGATACCAAGCATCAGAACCCTGGACGGCAAAGATGTTTTGCACATGTTCGATCGATTCTGCTGTCAACAACGGCTCACCAGTTTCTTCGTCATAAAATACTGGAATTGGTACCCCCCAATTCCGCTGCCGGGAAATACACCAATCCGATCGATCGGCTACCATTGGGGTGATTCGGTTCTGTCCCTGGGCTGGAATCCAAGTCACAGTAGAGATAGCCTGTAAAGCAGCATCCCGAAAGCCAGCAACCGAGGCAAACCACTGCTCTGTCGCCCGGAAGATCGTGGGTTTTTTGGTGCGCCAATCGTAGGGATATTTATGACTATAGGGTTCATGCTTCAGTAAAGCTCCAGCATTACTCAGAGCAGTGATTACTGCTTGATTACCTTCGCTGATTTTGACGGACTGTAGTTCGTTATCTTTGTTGTAAGAAACATCATCAGCTACTTTTAAACCCGCAAATTCGCCAGCTTCTTCGGTAAAACGACCACTACCATCCACTGGTGCTAAGATCGCCAAACCATATTTTTGACCTACGATGTAGTCTTCTTGACCATGACCGGGCGCAGTATGTACCAATCCAGTTCCAGATTCGGTAGTGATGTATTCACCACCTAGAACTACCGGGCTTTGGCGATCGAACAATGGATGCTGATAAATCGTATGCTCCAATGCTTGTCCCATGATTTTGACTTCGACGGTCAAAGGCATCTCAAATTTCGCTGCTAGCTCTTCCACCATGGCCGCTGCAACGATCAGGTGTCGATCGCCTGCCCTGACCACGGCATATTCCAAGCGGGGATTCACCGCCACTGCCAAGTTCGCCGGGATTGTCCAAGGGGTGGTAGTCCAGATCGCCACGGCCAAATTGTCTTGATAGGGAGCCAAAGCCGCCGCTGCTGGGGCTAACTTGGTCACAGGCATCGCCACATAGATACTCTGGGAGATATGCCCTTCGGGATACTCTAACTCCGCCTCAGCCAAGGCTGTTTGGGAGCTAGGACTCCAATGCACTGGCTTCAGGCCACGATAGATGTACCCTTTTAGTACCATCTGACCAAACACACCTACCTGGGCAGCTTCGTATTCTGGTTGCAAGGTCAAATAAGGTTTATCCCATTCTCCCCAGACTCCCATGCGTTTGAAGCCGATTTTTTGGTTCTCGACGGTTTTTTGAGCAAATTCAGCCGCCCGCTGGCGGAGGGCGATCGGGGTCAACAATTGGCGCTCGGCAGCAGGGATTTCTTGTAATACTTTGAGTTCGATCGGCAGTCCATGACAGTCCCAGCCAGGTACATAGCGAACTTTACGCCCCTGGAGAATCTGGTAACGATTGATGGTGTCTTTAAGAATTTTGTTCAGGCCGTGACCAATGTGCAAAACCCCGTTAGCGTAAGGGGGGCCATCGTGCAGCACAAAGACTTCACCCGGATTGGTTTGGGAGAGGTTCTCAAAAATCTGCCGATCTGCCCAGATCTGCTGGATTTCTGGCTCGCGCTTGCTAGCGTTGGCGCGCATGTCGAATTTGGTCTGGGGCAGGTTGACGGTGTCTTTGTAGCTTTCTGGTGCTGTCACGGTTTTAGATCTATCTATATACAGATCGGCTCAGTAGTCTTACAAGATAGCAGACTCCGCGATTT
>JANNEH010000062.1:0-10141 GCA_031378405.1 Synechococcales cyanobacterium OTE_75_metabat_409 | reverse complement strand
AAAGTCGATCGACCTTACGGTTATTTATCTAATTTTTCGCCCCACTCTATTGATTTAGATGGCGCTCATTGGCCGACAGTGGAGCATTATTATCAAGCCCAGAAATTTGTGGGCAGCAGTTTTGCACAGCTTATTCCCATTATTCGATCGGCTGCTACCCCAGAACTTGCAGCAGCCATCGGGCGAGACCCTCGTCATTTACCTAGTACCGACTGGCCACAGCGCAAACTGGCTGTAATGTATAAAGCTGTATCCCAGAAATTCACCACCCACCAAGATTTACAGGCACTATTAAGGGCTACGGCTAATACTGAAATCATAGAAGAATCACCCTCAGATTGTTTTTGGGGTTGTGGAGTAGATCGATCAGGTCAAAACCATTTGGGTAAAATTTTGATGCGTGTTCGTACTGAAAATATGTAATTCTCTGGAAAATTCGGGAACTTAATCATTAGTTGGTGTATCTTCTGGCGAAGAAGAAATAATAAATTTATGATGCCGCCCACCTTCAGATCTCGTTCCATAATCTCTGTAATACTGGCTGGCAGCCTGTTGGCTGGAGCTAGTACTATCAGCCTAAGTGCTCCAGCCAAACGACCGGCGGCAACACCGGTCACAGGTGGAGAACAAAATGCCCGCAAAATTTACCAACAAGCTCTGCCCGCCGTCGTTACAGTACTGGTGGGCAATGGTAGCGGGAGCGGCTTTGTCATCAGCAAAGATGGTTTGATTGTGACCAACGCCCATGTGACTGATGGGGCACCAAAAGTAGTCACGGTGCAGTTTGCTGATGGTAGCAAGGCTCCTGCCGATGTGATTGGTTTTTCTAAAAACCGCCAAGATTTATCGCTAATTAAAGTCAACGGTCGGCGAAATATGCCATTTTTGCCCTTGGCTAGCAGTGGTTCTGCTAAAGTGGGCGATCGAGTCTATGCTATTGGTAGTCCTCTCGGGCCAGAAAATGCCAATACCTTTACCCAGGGCGACATTATTCGGATCGATCGCAAGACTAACTATGTGATCCACACCGCTTTGATCAATCATGGTAACTCTGGTGGACCATTGGTCAACAGCCGAGGACAAGTGGTCGGAGTCAACAGTCGCGGCTACGATGAACAACCATTGACAGTTATTGGAGCAAATGGCCAAGCGATCGGCCAAGTTACTCCCGAAAGTGGCCAACAAGGCTCGGTCAACGTCACTCAAATTAGGGAATTCCTGAGTGAGTATCAACAAGGGCAAATTTCTCGCACCCCCACCTACCGTGACCCCAGCCCTACCGACGTAGCTAACGCTAAAAATCGGCAAGCAAAACCTTTACCGATGGATGGTCGCCAAGTCAGTGGCGAATTAGCTGAAGGTGACTATCAACTGCCCGATGGCAGCTATATGGACTTGTACGCTTTTGAGGGCAAGGCGGGCCAAAAGGCAACCATCGACTTGGTGAGCACGCAGTTCAACCCAGTGTTGATTATGTATGCTACCAAAGATGGTCAGGCTGCTGACAAACCCCTCACCCAAAACGATGATATTGGTCCCGGTAATTTAAACTCGCGGATTAGTATCACATTACCTGCCGACGGAGTTTACTTCGTGTTAGCCAACTCTAATGCCAAAGGCGAAAAAGGCAAATATCAAATATCTGCCACACTGCGTTAGTCCATCATTCTGCCTTGACTCCACAACTCTTTGTTCACCATATTATTTACGATTTGAACTCCCATGAAACCAATTACTATCGGTAAAACTTTTTGTAGCCTACTTGCTCTTAGTTTAATGGCAACTAATTTGCCCGCCCAGGCTGAGACCAATGCTGCTCCTAGTAGTACGCCTGCTCCTACTGAACAAGCTGACCGCAATGTTCAGTTCTTTTGTGGCAAAACCTACGACAGTGCCAGCGGCAGCCAAATTCCGACAACTTTGGTATGGCAGCCCGAAAAAGAAGGCAATGTGGCCCTAATTCGTTGGAAATCAGAATATTTTGGTAAAGATACTCAGAAGCGTTGTCAAATAGTTTCCGCTAAATTCCAAAGACTTTGGAATGCCGGTCAACTAAACTTTGTGACCGCTGGCACCGTAAAGAAAATGCCGATCGTCTGTGGGGTAGCCAATGAAGGTGATCCTTGCAATGGCCAAAATCAGCTTTTTCAACTGAAGCCTTATGCCGACTCTTCTGCTTTGATTTCCCAATTAGAAGGAGTTTTCCAAGGAAAAGTCAGCAGCCCTGTCTATGAAAGTGGTGGCGGCAATGGCAGTACCTCTAGATACTTGGATGTCCGCAGCTTACTGCGCAACCGAGAAGTGGTTTCTCGTCAAGCTCCCAACCCCGTTCGGTAATGATTAAGGCAAAAACTATCGCATTCTGCCTGTGGGTGGCAATTGGCCTACCCACGGTGGTTTTTGCTGACATAAATACTTTGGGTTGTAGCCAAAATAAAGCAATACAGCCACCAATTCGTCCGCCCTTGACTGACGCTGAGTTATTTAAGCTAGCCCAGCAAGTCACTGTCAAGGTGCAAGCAGTGAGCATTAGTGGCTCTGGTGCTATTTTCGATCGCCAAGGAGAGCGCTACCGAGTCTTGACCAATGCCCACAATTTACTCAAAGCAGATGCTGCACAGGTACAGACTAGCGACGGTCAAGTTCATCCGGCCCTGCGTACCAATAGCCAAGCTTTGGGTAGCAGCGACTTGGCCGTATTAGAATTCACCAGCAAAAACACCTATCGAGTAGCAGAGTGGTCACGCCAGCCGATCGCCAAAGGGACACAGGTGGTGGCGGCAGGTTTTGAGTTCGATCGACCGGAAATAACCACTGTCAATGGCGAAGTCTCCCATTTCCTAGATAAACCTTTGCGGCGAGGTTATCAATTGGGCTATGTCAGCTATGTACGCCAAGGCATGAGCGGTGGGCCAATTTTGGATCGCACCGGGCTATTACTGGGCATTAATGCAATTTCTGCTTACCCTTTGCTCAATAGAGTCTATGTTTTTGCTGACGGCACTCGCCCAAATCTCCCAACCATTAAACAAATGCGTCGATCGAATTGGGGGATTCCGATAGTGCCTTATGTAGAATGTCTAAAATAGTTTATTCTTCCAGCTTCGCTGCCCGACTTTCTAGCCACAGAGGTACCACGATCCAAGCTCCAGCGATGAACAGCGCGACGAGTGCAAACTGACTAACCCAAGCAATTAGCTGTTCTAAAGAAACAAACTTACCTACGGTGTAGGAAATCCCGGTCATCACTGTCGCCCAACAAATAGAGCTGGCTAAGTTCACGCCCAAAAACTGCGGCAAGGGCATTTCAGCCACCCCAGCCATGGGACTAGCAAAAATTCGGAGCAGAGCAATGAAGCGGCCAAAGAAAACTGCTTTAACGGCATTTTCAGCAAATTTGCTCTTAATTTCTTCAAGCTGTTTGTCAGATACCCTAAAGATACTTCCCAATTTCTGCATTAATGCCCAGCCACCATATCTACCAATAAAATAGCCACAGATGCCGCCAATAAATGCACCGGCAGAGGCGCTGGCCAACACTAACCAATAGTTTAATTCACCGCTACCTGCCAAAAAGCCGCCCACAATAGTAATAGTTTCACCGGGCAGGGGAATGCCGAGGTTTTCTAGCAAAATGCCGGTAAAGACAGACAAGTATCCATACTTCTCGGCAATCTCTTTAATGACATCTACAGATAGAAATTCCATTGGCTTGCTTTACATAGCTTTACATGCACTATTGTAGCCACTTAGTCGTAGATCCGCACGTTAATCAGAATACTTTTTAGGGAAGCTGAAGACAATCTACCAAAATGCTAGAGTGAAACTAAGTTTTTACTTTTTCTTTATGCTCACCACTGCCCGCAATCTGACCCTGGCCGATTTGCGTCAAAATTTTGGTTTGCACCTAAATACTACCGATGATTACTTCAGAAATTGGCTAGATCAATCGCCGCAACTAGCACCTGAAGAGATTACAGCACTCGATCGGCTGGCAACTAACTATGAATACCTGACGCAAGCGGATTCACCATTGGAAGAGGTAATTAAATTGGTGGTGTTGTCACCGCTGTTAGATCTTGCGGGTTTTTATCGATCGCCCTTTTTGCCCAAAACCGAAGTCAGTACTAGCTTAGAAATTGCCGATGACCCAGATGTTAACCCGATCCAGGGCAAAATAGATGTGCTGATTTTGCAGGAGAGCTTTTGGGTTTTAATCATCGAATCTAAGCCTGCCCGGATTGACGTGACGGCGGGGATTCCCCAGATTTTGACCTATTTGCTGAGTGCGCCGTTGAACCATATTCCGTTTGGGATGATCATTAATGGTCGGGAGGTAATGTTTTTGAAGCTAAATCGATCGACATCCCAACCCCAATATTTGAAATCCATGGCTTACCGCCTGTTAGATAGCCCCCCAGAACGTGTCCAAATTCTGCAAGCTCTGAAACACATTGGTCAGCAGATTTCAGAGTAATGAAGATAGGTACGCTAAAATCAAGGTACAGATAAAGTTTTGCAATCAACACCTGATGTAGAGAGAGATACTTATGTCTTCAATTACAATCGACCTTCCAGTTGAAATGGTTCAACAGCTTGAACTACAGGCAAAACATCAAGGACTAGATCCTTGTCAACTAGCATCGGATATGATGGTAGAGCTACTGGGTAAACAATCGACTGAAACAGAGATTTCTGAAGTTGATTTGTTACAACGTGTTAATTTGGGATTTAGAGATGAATGGTGGGCTAGGTATCAATTGCTGATTGGGTTACGTCGGGCCGAGATGTTAACTGAGCCTGAGCACTCTGAACTGATTGAGATGTCCGATTCTTTGGAGTTAGCAAACGTCGATCGGGTAAGAGCCTTGATTGCAATTGCCCATCTACGGAGCTGTGATGTAAAAGAAGTGATGAAATCATTGGGAATTTCGGGTCATGGCTGATGCTCGAATTTCGGCGGAAATTAGGTTAGCAGTGCAATCTCGATCAAATGGCTGCTGTGAGTACTGCTTGAGTCAGGTTGATTTTTCACCAGATCCTTTTTCTATTGAGCACATAATCCCTCAGATCAAAGGCGGGAAAGATGACTTAGAAAATTTAGCGTTTGCTTGTCAAGGTTGTAACAATAGCAAATTTACTGCTACAGAATCGATCGATCCGATTAGTGGTCTCATTGCAGATCTTTATCACCCGAGACACGATATTTGGACTGAGCATTTCGTTTGGAGTAAAGATTTTTTAGAAATTGTTGGCATCACACCAACGGCCAGGGCAACAATCTCTCGTTTAAGGTTAAATCGAATAGGTGTTGTCAATCTCAGAGGGGCTTTAAAGACTATCAATCGTCATCCTCCGTAGTTGTAACCGAACCCGAATCATTTAGGCCGTTTTATGATAAAAATGAGTTCCTGGTCGATAGGAGCTAGAAGCAGGTGCAAAAGCTATTTCCATGACTTTTACTAGAAATACTGCTCCAGATACTTTCGATAGCCAGAATGCTGTAATTCTTGATCTTTAGCTGCCACTGCCACCGCCAGACTTGCACGATATTCTTGCACGGCCTCTAGTAACACTGGGTTATGGCTGGCGAGGATTTGTATGGCCAGCAACCCAGCATTGGTGGCATTACCGATCGCCACTGTCGCCACCGGAATTCCTGCGGGCATCTGGACGATCGAATACAACGAGTCCACTCCTTGCAGAGCTTTGGACTGTACAGGCACCCCAATTACCGGCAACGGAGTCAGCGCTGCCACCATGCCCGGTAAATGCGCCGCTCCCCCTGCCCCAGCAATGATCACCTTTAAACCCCGCTCATGAGCAGACTGGGCGTATTCAAACATCCGCTCAGGGGTACGATGTGCCGAAACAATCGCCACCTCATGAGCAACCTGGAAGCGCTCACAAATTTGGATCGCTCCCTGCATGGTGGGCAGATCAGAGTCGCTGCCCATAATGATGCCAATCAATGCCATAGCTTATAGACCAGCCATCACAGTTTTGGCCGCAGCAATTGTGCGATCGATGTCATCCTCGGTGTGTGCCAGGGAAGTAAAGCCTGCTTCAAACTGAGAAGGAGCAAGGTAAATACCCTGCTCCAACATGCCCCGATGGAAGCGACCAAACTTGGCCACATCAGCCTTTTTGGCATCTTCAAAGTTATGGACTGGGCCTTCACAGAAAAAGAAGCCAAACATGCCGCTGATTTGACCAGTACAAAAATCGTGACCGGCTTCATCGGCAGCAGCCTGTAGACCAACCACCAAGCGCTTGGTAACTGTGTTGAGATACTCATAAGAGCCAGGTCTTTGCAGCAACTCCAGGGTTTTAATGCCTGCGGTCATCGCCAATGGATTCCCCGAGAGTGTCCCTGCTTGGTACATTGGTCCGGCAGGAGCCACCATCGACATAATTTCTTTGCGCCCACCATAAGCTCCTACTGGCAAGCCGCCACCGATGACCTTACCCATGGTGGTGAGGTCGGGGGTAATCCCAAATTTCTCTTGGGCACCGCCGTAAGAAATGCGGAAGCCGGTCATTACTTCGTCAAATACCAGCAAGGCATTGTTTTCTTGGGTAATTAAGCGTAGTCCTTCCAGGAAGCCTGCATCGGGGACGATAAAACCGGCGTTGCCAACTACGGGTTCGAGAATAACTCCAGCGATCGAATTAGGATGCTGGGCAAACAGAGCTTTAACTGCTTCTAAGTCGTTGTAAGGAGCGGTCAGAGTATCGGCAGTGGTACTTTTGGGTACACCAGGAGAATCAGGCAGACCAAGGGTGGCTACGCCGGAACCGGCTTTGACTAAGAACATGTCGGCATGGCCATGGTAGCAGCCTTCAAACTTAATGATTTTGTCGCGGCCAGTGAAAGCGCGCATTAGTCTCAGGACGGCCATGCAAGCTTCGGTACCAGAGTTGACGAAGCGTACCATCTGTACGCTGGGTACAGCGTCGATTACCATGGCGGCTAAAACGTTTTCTAAGTAACAGGGTGCGCCGAAGCTGGTGCCTTTTTCCAGGGTAGAGTGGAGGGCGGCGATCACCTCAGGATGGGCGTGGCCACAGATGGCTGGTCCCCAACTGCCTACGTAATCAATGTATTGGTTGCCGTCCACATCCCAAACATAGGCATCTTTAACTCGATCGAACACGATCGGCTGGCCACCTACAGATTTGAAAGCTCTGACTGGGGAGCTGACTCCACCCGGCATCATGAGCTGGGCGGCGGCAAAAATCTCCTCGGACTTGGTAGTTTTGAGTGTGTTGGAAGTAACCAAACCTCGATCTCCTGATACTTAAACTTGAGTAAATTTTAAAAACGGTCTATACAAAGTAAGAATGATATCGCGGAAAGCCAGTCACCGCTAGAGTATTTATCACTTTGTTCAGTCAGATTGCTACCAAGTGGCTGGTGGCCGCTCTGATATTGACATTGTTGACGAGATAAATTTTTGTGACAATCTCTCTTACACATCTGCAAAACTCTATGTCTAAGTCAGCCTCTCTGGTTTTTCCTCATCAGCTTTTTCCTGTACAGCCTGCATTGATAGCCGGACGAATAGTTTATTTAGTGGAGGAGTGGCTATTTTTTCATCAATATCGTTTTCATCAACAAAAGCTGTTGCTGCATCGTGCCACGATGCAGATGTATGCCGATTATTTGATAGAACAGGGCTATGAAGTAGTTTATGTACCAGCTACTAATCCTGATTGTGATGTGCAGCATTTATTGGTAGCGATCAATCAAGCTGGTATTAAAGAGCTACATTATGTGGATGTGGTGGATGATTGGTTACGACAGCGATTAACTGCGACGGCGAAGCAGCGGGGGATTAACTTACAAGAGTATCGATCGCCCAATTTCTTGGAAGATCCTGCTGAAATATCCGAGTTCTTTGACAAGCGCAAAAGCTACAAACAAACTGATTTTTATGTCGATCGACGGAAGCATCATCAAATTTTATTAGCTGATGGCAAACCCTTGGGTGGTCAGTGGACTTACGATGTGGATAATAGATTGAAGTTTCCGAAGGATCGATCGGCTCCCATATTTCAGCTTCCTGGCTTAAACAAATATGTCAAAGAAGCCCAAGAATATGTACGCCAAAACTTTGCTGATAACTATGGATCAGTAGACCAGCCTTTTGCAGCAGGGTTTTATCCAACGACTTATGCAGAGGCCGATGCTTGGTTAACAGATTTTTTGACCATACGCTTCAGCGATTTCGGGGCTTATGAAGATGCCATGGTGCAGTCAGAGACAGTTTTACATCATTCGGTGCTATCGCCGTTGTTAAATATTGGGTTGTTGTCACCGCGACAAGTGATCAATCAGGCGTTGGCTATGGTCGATGAAGTCCCCTTAAACAGCTTGGAAGGCTTTATCCGTCAAATCATGGGCTGGCGAGAATTTATCCGTATTACTTATGAGCGCCGGGGTCGGAGTCAGCGCAGCCACAATTACTGGGGGTTTAAGCGGCCAATCCCCGAGAGCTTCTGGCAGGGTACTACTGGGATTTTGCCGGTGGATGTGGCGATTCAAAAGACGCTGAAGAGTGGTTACTGTCATCATATCGATCGATTAATGGTGTTGGGAAATTTTATGCTGCTCTGTGAGTTTGACCCCGATGAAGTGTATCGCTGGTTTATGGAGATGTTTATTGATGCCTATGATTGGGTAATGGTGCCCAATGTATATGCTATGAGCCAGTTTGCTGATGGTGGCGGCATGTGTACTAAGCCTTACATTAGCGGCAGCAATTATTTGATGAAGATGAGTGATTTCAAGAAAGGTGATTGGCAGCCAATTTGGGATGGTTTGTTTTGGCGCTTTATGCACGTCCACCGGGATTTTTTCTTGAGTAATCCGCGATTGGGGATGTTGGTGAAAACTTTTGATAAAATGCTGCTAGAGAAGCAACAGTTACATCTTTCGATCGCAGAGGATTTTTTGAATCTTTTACTATAAGTAACGACTTCATGATTAGGGCTTCCAGATGAAGCTATACCTATCCACGCACACAAAAAACTCTAAAAAAGTTTGCTAGACTGTAGAAAGATTGTACTTTATTCCTAATTATGAGCATTACACTAAATACTGAGCAAGAAACCATTGTTGCCAATTTAATTGCAACCGGCAGCTTTCAGAATGCTGATGAAGTCCTGCAAACAGCACTAAGACTGTTGGAAACTGAACGACAATCTTATCAATTATGGATGGCCGAAACTCGTGAGTTGGTGCAAGAGGGAATTGAGTCACTCGATCGGGGTGAAGGTGTTGATGGTGAAACAGCAGTAAATGATCTACTGGCAAAATTGAGAAAGTCAAAAGAGGGCTAAGAGTGAGTCAGTATAGCATCTCGCTTCCTGCGATTCGTGATCTAGAATCAATTGCAAACAACACACCATACATTCCAGCAGCACCCAAGGCTATTTTGAAGGGTGTGCCGCTCAAAGATCTATTGGGGTTAGAGGCGATTGATTGCTTAGCCCATAACATTTTGCTGGTATATTCACAGTTTGATGAAACCTCGTTTCGGGAAATTGCCTTGAATGGTTTGGAACCACTGGGTATCATGGAACGCGCTCAACATCTGGCGAAGGCGCTGCATCAACATTTGCCCGAAAATTATTCAGCGGCGATCGAAATCATCTTAGCGTCCCTGACTGCACCACTCACTCGCACTGAGGATAATGGTTTGGCAGTATTTTTCTACTTACCCCATAGCTACTTTGTCGCTATGTTTGGCCTAGATTCTGCTGAAAATGGTGGACATGATCCGTTTGAGGTTTCGATGCAGGCACAGTATGAACTCACTCAGCGGTTCAGTGCAGAGTTTTCGATCAGGCCATTTTTGATTCAGCAACCAGAGCGAACTCTGGCACGGTTAATGGATTGGACGGTCGATCGAAACCCGCATGTGCGAAGACTTTGCAGTGAGGGTACAAGATCTCGGTTGCCTTGGGCCATAAGGATTCCAGCTTTTATTACTAATCCTGAACCAGTGTTGCCTATTTTAGAGGCGTTAAAATGCGATGAAAGTCTTTATGTGCGCCGGAGTGTGGCCAATCATTTAGGTGATATTGCGAAAGATCATCCAGAAAAGGTGTTTGAAATTTGCGATCGATGGCTAAA
>JANNEH010000025.1:0-32146 GCA_031378405.1 Synechococcales cyanobacterium OTE_75_metabat_409 | reverse complement strand
CCACCAATGCCCACTAGGGCATCGAGCCTGAGTTCATGGTAACCAGCAATTATTTCTTCGGTGCGATCGAGTAAGCTGCCATCAGGCATTGGGAAAGCAAAGGGGTTGCCCTGGTTGGTGGTGCCCAAAAAAGTGCCCCCGGCAATCAGGAGTCGATCGACCAGCGGAATGCTGAGGTTCATAGCTCCGACGGGGCGTTCCATTAAACCTTGGGTGGCGCGGTAAATGCCGATCACTTCCCAACCATAGCCGTCGATCGCTCGGTGTACTACGGCGCGGATAGCGGCGTTTAATCCGGCACAGTCACCGCCACTGGTGAGGACTCCAATTCTTTTTTTGTTTGTCATATGTTCCAACACCAAAAACTTTTAACAGATTTTCGGATAAATTTAGATGATTCAACACAAAAGATTCACAAAACAACATCTTGATCATTAGACTTTCTCAACGACTGAGCTGTAACGCTTAGCATTTTTTCCTCCAGGCACATATTTCCTCGCACTGGTGTTACTATGTTAGTCTATACGCTATGTGCTTTCTTGCTGAATTATTGGTTTTCAACCCATAGCCTTTTACCAAACTCAGTTTCCTCAATATTTGCAACCCAATATCAATGAATAACAACTTACACCTGTCCCAAATGCTGGCTATCAATGCCCTCCAAAGCTTCGCTCGTCAGCCCAGCTTTTGGCAAAATTTCGAGTTGGCTTTCGGTCAAAATTATGATCAAACTCAAGCTACAGCCATTCACCAATCTGTGATTGATGGTACTTTCATGCAGCCAATTCGAGTGCTATCAGACGAGGCCATGGGACATGCTACTGGAGCTTTCTCGGCACTTACTGATACCATCTATTTACGGAATAGTCTGGTCAATAGCGGAGACTTAGAAGCTATCTGGACAGTAATTGTGGAAGAATTGGGTCATAAAATCGACTCTGTCGTCAACAAAATAGAGACTCCTGGCGATGAAGGAGCAATATTTAGATTATTAGTAAGTGGAAAATCACTATCAGCAGATTTATTGACCGAATTGCGAGATGAAGATGACTGGGGCACCATTATGGTAGATGGGCAGCCACTAGTAGTAGAAATGGCTGTAATCAACGGGTCAAATTTGTCAGAGTATGTGCCTGGAACTGTTGAGGATGACATCATTAATACTAGATTGGGAGATGATACTACCAATGCTGGAGATGGAAATGACATTTTGATCATAGATTACTCTGGCAATCCATACTCTGGTATTGCCAGTAGTAATGTTACTAGTTCATTTGGCGGGTATAATGGCTATTTTTATGCTTACAACAGCAACTCTACGTTTGACAGAGTACAGTATTACAATGTAGAACGTTTTTTGATATACGGTACAGCTTTTAATGACAATATAGTAATTGGAGATGGCAATGATACTGTCTATAGCGGTGCTGGCAATGATGTTATCAACATCAACAATGGCATTGATGTTATTGATGGAGGTATAGGCTTAGACACTCTTGTTGATGCTAACTTTAGTTTGGCGACTACATCTCTCTATATTGACGATCTAGGTACAACTATAAGTCTTGCCAATGGTTCTAGTGTTTCCAATGTAGAGCTGTATACTAAGTTTTATGCAGGTAGCGGTAACGATTATGTTAATTACACTCGTAATGTCAGCACCTATGTTAGTACTAGTTATGGCAACGATACCATCAATGCTGGACTGGGAGACGACACTATTAATGCTGGTGATGGTAATGACCTATTGATTGTAGACTATTCTAGCAATTTATACACTGGATCTGGTATAGCAAGTTTTTCCGTTAGCAGCGTATATGGCGGATTTAATGGCTATTTTTATGCTTACAATAGTAGCTCTACATTTGATAGAGTACAATATTTTTATGTTGAACGCTATCAAATAACTGGTACGGGAGCTAATGACAAAATAGAAACAAACGATGGAAATGATACAATTAATAGTGGTGCGGGTAATGATACTCTCAGTGGCGGTGCAGGCAGTGATTTGTTATTTGGCGGCAGTGGCGACGACCTCTACATTGTCCAATATGCTGCATCAGGTGGAACAATAGTTAACGATGCCAGCGGTGTGAATGATGCGTTGCAAATATATTATTCACCCTATGTGACCATTACTCTAAACATTGCCACAGATCTGGGTAGATCTGGATGCAACTTGCTAGTAGATAGCAATGGAGATCATCAGTTGAATGCGGCCAATGACATAACAATCGTTAATTTCTTTGGTACTCCAGGATCTGCTGGTAGTGGATTTATCGAGAATGTACAAAACCTATCAGGAGCATCAATTCTTGATCGATTTCTGAATGTTCGCAACGACTCTGATAATGACAAAAAATCCGATATTCTGTGGCGGAGAACTGATGGCACAGTTGCCTTATGGCAAATGAATGGCGCAGCCATCGCTACTAGTGGTATTGTATCAACAAGTGTTGATAATACCTGGACAATTGCTGGCACTGGAGATTTTGGTGCTGACAACACATCCGATATTCTGTGGCGTAATAACAATGGCTCAATAGCACTGTGGCAAATGAATGGAGCTGCGATCGCCTCAGCAACAGTAGTTAGTACTATTACTGCTGACTGGAAAATTGCTACTACTGGTGACTTTAATGGTGATAATAAATCTGACATTCTGTGGCGGAATGACAATGGACAAGTGGCCATCTGGCAAATGAATGGTGCAACCATCACTATTGCTGGTGCTGTGGCAAATCTAGATAACACTTGGAAAATAGCTGGTGCTGGAGATTTTAATGGAGATTGTAAGTCTGATATCCTGTGGCGGAATGATAATGGACAAGTGGCCGTCTGGTTGATGGATGGTACCGGAATTATCTCTAGTGGATTTGTCTACACGGCTACTGCTGATTGGAAAATTAGAGGAGTTGACGACTTTAATGGTGACGGTAAGGCTGATATCCTCTGGCGTAACAATAACGGTACTGTAGCTCTCTGGCAAATTAACGGTACCAGTATCTCATCGGCTGCGGTGATCAATGCTGTACCGATCGATTGGAATATTGCTGGAACTGGAGATTTTAATGGCGATCGTAAAGCTGATATTCTCTGGCGTAATAATAACGGAGCTGATGCAATCTGGTTTATGGACGGTGCAACGACTCTAACAGCAAGCCTTATTGCTAGTGCTGACACAAGTTGGAAAATTGCTGCACCTATTATTTAGAAAAGCTCGTTGGGATTAAAATAGCTTGAGTTGCCACCCAATCAGAGTAAAAATACCACCTCTATAGTGAAAAAATCTAATCATATTCTCAGAAAGCTTGTTTGACAGGTCTGGTAGCACTTGCTAACAAATCTTTATAATTGACGTACAAGATTTCAGCTAATATGCTAGTGTTCTTCTGTCCTTTCTAACTATAGTCTTGTTTATGATTAGTAAATTCTCTGCCACAATCCAATTGAACTTTAATGTGAGTTTAGAAATACTAGACGAAGTCGATGACTCATTTGAAAAAGAGCTGTTTGCCACATCCCCAATCAAGATTAAAAGCATTTCCTCAGAAAATAATATCCAAAGATTATCAGATGTGGTAAGTAATGCTAGCAACATTAATAATCAGGCTAATATTATTCAAGGTATACAGCCACCAACAGGAACAATTCTGGAAAGACTACCTTTCTCGACTTCTCCCATTAGAGCAGACGCTTTTGGTACTCCGACTGCAATTACTTCGACAGTTGCCACTTTAAATAATAATATTGATGGATTGTTGTCTGTCAATCGTTGGATTAATCCAGCGATAACTTTCAGTTTCACAGATAGTATTACTGATTATGAATCTGGTTATGATCAGCTTGCTCAACATACGACGACTTTCCAAGCACTAAACAATGTTCAAGCAGGAGTTGCTCGAACCTGGCTGAAACGAGATTATTATAATGTTTCTGGGTTGACACCTGTAGAGCTAACTGGTGCTAGTGATCGAGATGCTACCATGCGCTTTGCCTCATCAAATGTTCCCGATACTGCTTTTGGTTACTTTCCCAATAATATTGTGGAAGCTGGTGATGCGTGGTTTAGTAAAACATATAATAGTATTCCATCTCCAGTTATCGGAAACTACGGTTATCATATATTCGGACATGAAATTGGTCATACTCTTGGTCTAAAACATGGTCATGAATTAGGAGGCGTTGCAAATGTTTCGATGAATAGTGATCGAGACTCTATGGAATTTTCGATTATGACCTATCGTTCTTACATTGGTGCCCCGCTCACCGGCTATACCACCAATGAGACTTTTGGCTATGCACAGAGCCTCATGATGTATGATATTCGTGCGATTCAGCAAATGTATGGGGCAAGATTCGACTATGAGGCTGGTAACACAACATATGTCTTTTCCAAGAACACCGGTGAAATGTTTGTCAATGGGGTTGCTCAGGGTACACCAGGTGCTAATCGAATTTTCCGTACCATCTGGGATGGCAATGGTATTGATACTTATGATTTTTCACACTATGCAACCAACTTATCAGTTGATCTAACTCCCGGCGGTTGGAGTAACCTTGACACAACTGGTAACTTCCAAAAAGCCAACCTTAATGCTATTTCCAATATTTATGCTCGTGGTAATGTGTTTAACGCTTTGCAATACAATAACGACGTTCGATCGCTCATTGAAAATGCCAATGGGGGTTCTGGAAACGACGTTATGAAGGGTAATAATACTAATAATGTTTTAAATGGAGGTTTGGGCAACGATACATTGAGTGGTGGGCTGGGTAATGATACCTTAAATGGCGGAGATGGCAATGATCAAATCAGTGGTGATGCCGGTAGTGATTCATTACTTGGTGGTAAAGGTAATGATTATTACATCGTTCAGAACAGTGTCGCTGGTGGCACCATAATTAATGATTCTGGTGATATTGATACTTTGCAGTTATCCGCAGCAATTATTCTAACTAATCTCAAAAAATCCGGTAGTAGTTTATTAGTTGATCTCAATGGTGATGGACAGTTTAATATCGCAAATGATCTGACTATTCTCAATTATTTTGGTATTGGGTTATCGGCTGGCAGTGGATTTATTGAAAATATCCAGAACCTATCTGGATCGGCTATTATTGCTGCTACATTAAATAATCAATCTATTATTGAAACTGATGGAGACACCGATCTTGTCCTTATCAATGGAAATTATGTGGCAGTTAATCCACTCACCAATTCAGCTATAGATATCTTGTATAACGGTACCAGTTTTGGACCAAACACTTTTTCTGGTTGGTCTATTGTTGGAACTGAGATTATTGGGTCAGAAGTCAAAGCCATGTGGAAAAACATCGCTGGGCTGTTTTGGTACACCACTAATACAAACAATGGAAATATTGTTTCTAGTGTTATTCCTTACGAAGTTGACTTCCAGCAGGACTTTAATGCTGATGGGGTGATTGGTTCTCAAATTGAAGCTGCTGGGACTTCGCGTCTCTTTTTGGATGCTAGTGGTAAGTATACTGTCAACAACGGTGGTGCTGATATCAATCTTCTTTACAGCAATTCTACCTATGGACCTCTGGCATTTCCTAACTGGTCAGTGATTGGAGCCGAAATTTCTGGATCTGAAGTAAAAGCCGTATGGAAAAATACTGGGGGACAGTTCTGGTATAGCACTAATACAAACAATGGCAGCATTGTGAGCAATATCACGCCCTATGAAGCTGAATTTCAGCAGGATTTTGATGGTGACGGCTTGATCACCATCGAATCTTTTGGCAGCACTACTTTAGCAATTAATAATAGTGGAAAATATGTTGCTAGTGGTAATGGCTTGACTAACGTCAATCTCTTATACAGCAACTCTAGCTTTGGGCCTCAAAGCTTTTCTGGTTGGTTAGTTGTTGGTTCTGAAATAGTCGGCTCTGAAGTGAAAGCAATGTGGAAACACACCGGGGGACAATTTTGGTACACCACTAATACTAGCAATGGTGCTATTGTAAATCCAGAGTTGTATGAGTTTGATTTCAAGCAAGACTTTGACAATGATGGATTCATTAGCCAAATCGGTACTGCTGGGAACGACACCTTGGGCGGTAACAGTTTTAATGAGCGCTTAACTGGTGGTGCTGGTGTTGATACCTTTGTATTGAAGGCTATCAATAATGGCATCGATTACATAACTGATTTTGCATCATCAGAATTTTTGGATGTTACCAACTTCAGTTTAGCTAACCTCAATTTGTTGACAGTTACTGGTAGTGGTACTCCGATCGGCACTCTGGCCAACCAGTTTATTTTCAATTCTGGTAGTAAGGACTTGTATTTTGATGTTGATGGCGCAGGCAGCAATTTAGCTGTAAAGTTGGTAACTCTACAAGGAGTAGCTAACCTGTCAACTAGCAATTTTAAAATATAATGTATTTAGGAGTCTCAACTTCCAGCATTTGTAACTGATGCAAACTTGCATATAATTCTCCGGCAGCCATGAGTTTATCTTGGTTGCCGAACTTTACTAATGAGCTTTGCTTAAAAGTCCACTTGAGCTAGAACAACTTGCCAGGATTGAAAATAGCTTGAGGATCGAACTGTTGGCGCAATTGACGCATCACCTCCACCGCCGCCCCCTGATACCCCCAAACCTCCATTTGCTGCTTAATGTACTGTGGAGCAGTCAGCACCGACAAATAACCACCAGCAACCTCACATTGTTGGCGCAGACTTAAAAGTGCCGTAGATCTGGTATCTGCCGATAAACCCAACAGCCCGATACCACTACCAACATGAATTATTCCTAAATGTTCGGTAAACAAGTTTTGACTAAAAGCCGTCAAGAAATCTACCGCAGCAGTAGGGTGCAAACCAATCTTAGCTGTCACCGGGCATTCCATGAGAGTAGAACGCAAACCCTGCCAAATCTGGGCTTCCCCCTCGCCCTGATACATTTCAGCCAGTAACCCCAAATCTTGTGACGTTTGCACCAGCACCTTACTCTGCGCCGCAATACTCTCGGGGATAGTCTCGAACCTAGCCAACAAACCCATTTGTGTGCCGAGATTAGACTTACTGGCCAAACTCGCCGTCAGCAAATCCAAAGCAGTCGGAGTCAAACTCATCGCCCCCAACTTGGTAACCAACGCCGCTAAACCAACACTGTCGCCAGTGATCCACACCGAACCCGCCGCCACCGGCAACGGATAAACCCGCAGACTGACCTGTTGAATAATGCCCAAAGTGCCATAGGCTCCAGTAAACAGCTTCATTAAGTCATAGCCCGCTACATTCTTCACTACTCGTCCCCCAGCCTTGGCTACTTCCCCATCGGGGCGCACCCAACTGATGCCCAGCAATAAATCGCGCACCCCACCATAGCGCTGGCGCAAAGAACCAGTATCTGCTGTCGAAATAATGCCCCCGATCGAAGCCTGATTTGGGAACAATGGATCGAGAGGCAAAAATTGATTGGCCACCGCCAACTGTGTTTGCAGTTGCTGAAAATTGATTCCCGCCTCTACTGTGACAGTCAGATCGCCGACCGCATGATCGATTAACCGATCGAGCTTAGTAGTTCTTAGCAATAGGTCAGGTTGTTGCACCAGGCCACCCCAGCCCAACTTACTGCCGCCCCCAGCAATTAATAATTTCTGGCCAGATCGCACCAAATCAGGGATTTCCTCCCTAGTTGGACTGATCATCAAGGAGCTAAGGCGATTGGCAGCAGCCAATGACAAGTCTTGCCAGGTGGGGTCTAATGGTTCAGAGAAAATAGGCATAGCTGGAACTGCATATAAAGACCAGATCGTTGCAAATGGCCGTGATGATTTAATATTATCTTTATGTTTAAGCAATAAAGCTGAATTTTGTTGACAAGCACCGATCGATTGTATCAAACCGCTGGCTCACACTCACTTATTTCAGCAAGCACCTATGGCCAGTGAATATGGACTCACATGGATTCAGCCCGCGATTGCCTTTGGTACAGCAAAGCTGAATGATGGCGAACAGCTCCTTAACCAGCTAGTCGGTCAAATTCGTGATGCTCGGCAGGTCTCCGAACTCTTGACTGGGGTCGTAGAACCTCTACGTAGACTACTGGACGTGGATCGAGCCAACTTTTACCAGATGGACAACACCGATCGCTGGGAAGTAATTGCCGAAGCCATCCGTGATGAGCGATTGCCCGCCTTGATCGAAACTGGCCTACCACCGCGCCATATTCCCTCAGAACAAAGAGAACTTCTGCGCCAGCAACAATGGTTGGTGGTAGATACTCAGGCCGGGAAGACTGCTTTTTACCATCAACCCGCAATCATTCGGGAATACCTCCACCATCAATCCAACCATCCTAGCTACGAGCCAGAACTCAAGACCATGGGCGTGGTGAGCTACTTATTGGTACCTATTGTTCAGCAAAACCATCTGTGGGGAGTATTGGCTTGCCATCATCGCCAGTCGAAGCGCTTCAGCCATCGTCAGCTCCAAACCATTCAAATTTTAATCGACCAAATCTCGATCGGTATTGCCCAAGCCCAATTAGTTGCCCGCGCCCGACTGCAAAACCAACAGGACAATTTAATTCAGGGGATCAGTACCCTGCTGGTGGATTTAGACCCTAGCAACACCGAAAGCTTATTGGCCGAGCTGGCCAGCACTTTCCAGGCCGATGGAGCCAGACTCTATACCATCGCCGACCCCTGTGGTTCCCCATTGCCGATTTCGACCTTTGGTCAACAGCCCGATACCCCGATCGATATTGAACAAAATGGCCTATGGCAAAGGGTCATGTACGAGCGCCAGCCCGGTGCAGAACAGCATCGTGCCCAAGTACATGCCGTACCCGATGTCTATCAGCGATCTGGCTTAGAACCCCTGTATTTTGCCCTACACCAGGCCAAAATTCGATCGATGCTGCTGATTCCCTTGGCCTATAATCACCAATGTATTGGTTGTCTGACCCTGTTTCGGCAAGAACAAGGAAGTTATCACTGGACAGATGCCGAAATTCAAACCGCCCAAGCCCTCACTATTCATCTCTATACAGCGGTGATGCAGCAGCGAGTCGAGAGCATGTTTCGCCACCAGTCTTACTACGATGCCCTCACTTTATTGCCCAACCGCTGGCTGTTTCAGCAACGCCTGACCCTAGCTTTAGCCAAAAGCCCGGAAGAAGGCACCACTTTAGCCGTAATTTTCTTTGATATCGATCGGTTTAAAACTATCAACGACAGCTTGGGGCATAGCGTTGGCGATCGACTACTCCAGATGGTCGCCGCCCGACTCCAAAAAGCTTTACGTCCGGGCGATGTTTTAGGGCGCTGGGGCGGTGATGAATTTACCTTTTTAATTACCTCTTGTTCGCAACCAGCCGAGCTAACCATGATGTGTGATCACATTTTTCATAGCTTAGCTGCGCCGTTTGAGTTTGAAGAGAGCTTTGCCCATCTCCAGAGTAATACCCTGTATTTACAGGGCACCATGGGAGTAGCAGTCTCGCCCTACGACGGTGAAGATAGCGAAATGCTCTTACAACATGCCAATGCAGCGCTCTGTTTGGCCAAGCAGCAGGGCTGTCGCTATGAGGTTTACAGTTCCCAGATTTGCTCTCAGGCCATGCAGCGCCTGCGAATCGAGAATATTTTATATCAGGCGATCGACTCTTTGGACAGTACTCATCAGGAACGCTTTTTCTTGCATTATCAGCCGCAGATCTCCCTGACTAATCGACGAGTAGTGGGGGTAGAAGCACTGCTGCGCTGTCATGACAGCGATGGCAAGTTAGTCAGCCCCTTAGATTTTATCCCGGTAGCCGAAGATACTGGTTCGATCGATCGGATTGGAGAATGGGTACTCATGACCGCCTGTAAGCAAAACCAGCGCTGGCAAGAGCAAGGCTTAGGATTTTTCCCTGTGGCAGTGAATTTGTCGGTAAAACAAATTCAACAGCCCGGTTTGGTCTGTATTGTGAAGAGAGCCTTGGCCGAGAGCGGACTAGCGGCCAAATACTTGGAGGTAGAAATCACCGAGAGTATTGCCATCAGCAATCTCGACCTGGCCGTGCAAATCTTACAAGAGCTGCGATCGATCGGTGTACAGGTATCACTTGATGACTTTGGCACCGGCCATTCTTCTTTGGCCGCCCTGAAATATTTACCTCTCGATCGCTTAAAGGTAGACCGATCTTTTATTAAAGAGCTGACTGTGGGTTCGATCGATGCCGGGATTGTGCGCACCGTAATCAATCTAGGCCGCGAGCTGAACCTCGAAGTAATTGCTGAGGGGGTCGAAACCCTAGCACAATTGGAGTTTTTGCAATCGGTACAATGCGATGCAGTGCAGGGGTATTATTTCAGTAAGCCCTTGCCAGCCAACGATTTAGCTGGATCAATCACGGCTGGTCAATGGATCGGTTGATCGGTGGTCAGCCAAAACAGCATCCTGGCGACCTAGGGCTACTGCGATATGCAACATTCAGGGTATAATTTGGGATGTGAGTGGAGATATCTGCTAGCAGTGTGGACGATCGCGTGAGTTTATCAATCGATCGACAGCTACAGAGAGCAAAGCCCCACCCCCAACGATTTTTTCACTTTTGCTAATTAACTGCTGGTGGTCTTTGCCAAGACTGCTCGAGCACATTGGGCGAGTTCGGCCCAGACCCCATACAGCAATATTAGCGGGCGAAGCAAAATTTGTTAGTTATTTTAAATCCAGCAGTGAGCAGCGCAATGCTTCATGCCCACTTTTGCTGTAAATTTTTGAGGAAATTTAATGTCAAAGCAAATAATCATCGCAGAACAGCATCGGATTGGTGCGGTATTCTCGGAAGATCAAATTCAAGAAATTATCGTTTCTACTGGCCAACATCAGGTCTGTGACATTTATTTAGGTTTAGTAGACAACATTGTGCAGGGGATCGATGCCGCTTTTGTAAATATCGGCGACCCCTCTCGCAATGGTTTTATTCATGTCACCGACCTAGGGCCTTTGCGCTTACGCCGCAGTGCCGGAGCCATTACCGAGCTACTGGTGCCGCAGCAAAAAGTGCTAGTCCAAATTATGAAGGAGCCGACGGGTAATAAAGGCCCTCGGTTGACTGGCAACATCAGTTTGCCGGGGCGCTATGTGGTGTTGATGCCTTTTGGTAAAGGTGTGAATCTATCGCGGCGGGTACGCAGTGAAGCTGAGCGCAATCGGCTACGGGCTTTAGCTGTGTTGATTAAGCCTGCGGGCATGGGCATGTTGGTGCGCACCGAAGCCGAAGGCAAAAGTGAAGAAGCGATTATTGAAGACTTAGAACGGCTGCAACGACAGTGGGAAAAAATTGAGCAAGATGCTGAGACCGGGCGTGCTCCTTCGCTGCTGAACCGGGATGACGACTTTGTGCAGCGGGTACTGCGCGACACTTACACCAGCGATGTCAACCGGGTGGTGGTAGATTCGCCCCATGCGGTGAAACGGGTCAAGCAATACTTGGGTGGCGGTGGGCGGCCACCAGAAGGACTGTTTATTGATTATCATCGTGAACGCCAATCGATTCTGGAATATTTCCGCGTAAATGCCGGAATTAGAGAATCCTTAAAACCCAGAGTAGACTTGCCTTCTGGTGGCTATATTATTATTCAGCCCACCGAAGCCCTGACTGTAATTGATGTGAACTCCGGTTCCTTTACTCGATCGAGTAATTCCCGCGAAACTGTCTTGTGGACAAACTGCGAAGCTGCCACCGAAATTGCCCGTCAGCTTAGATTACGCAACTTGGCGGGGGTAATTGTGGTGGACTTTATCGATATGGACTACCGCAAAGACAAATTGCAGGTGCTAGAGCACTTTGATCGCCAACTGCGTGCCGACAAAGCTCGTCCCCAAATTTCTCAGTTATCAGAATTGGGCCTAGTAGAACTAACCCGCAAGCGCCAAGGCCAAAATATTTATGAACTGTTTGGTCAAACCTGTACCCAATGTGGTGGTTTGGGTCATATGGCTCATCTGCCGGGTGAGCAAGTCAGTATTCCGTTGAATGTCGATCGGTTTGGTGCGTCCCCGATCGCTACAGCAGTGCCAGTCGATATTGCCCCACCAGTGATTCAACGCAGTTGGGATCATGGCAACGATCCTTTTGAGCAACTGGGTGAAGAAGAAAATGGTGCGGCTGAACCGTTGCGGGGCGACAAACGGCGGCGGCGGCGGGGCGAAAAAATTGAAACTCCCAGCGGCGAAGTTCCTCGGGTGGCACCACGCTTAGGGACGATTTTGGTGCAAGCCCCCGAGCCAGTCAACCACAGTGAAATTATTGCCTCCGAAGAAGAAGAAATTGGCCTAAAACCCCAGCGTGCCAAGCCGATGCGGATGCCGATCGAACCCCCAGAGCGGATTTCGGTGGAGATGACTAACGAAGAAAAAGAAGTCTATGCCTGGATTGGGGTCTCACCACTGATTAAAATAGAGCGGGAGATTCGTAACCCGCGCACCGCGATTGTGACGGTAGTAGAACCGGGCAGTTTGCCACCAGAAGCTCCGGCGGCGGCTTTGGTGCAACCAGTTCCCGAATCATTTTCCTCACCGGTAGTCGCCATCAGAGAACCGGAGCCAGATTATCCACCCAACTATCCAAATGTCTTCGACAGTAGTGAAGTGATCGAGCAGCTCTCGCTCACCCCCTTACCGGTTGTTGTCCCAACCATCGCCCAGCCAGAAGAAAACAGTGCCGAAATCGCCAATCGACGGCGGCGGCGGCGGTCTTCAGCCATTATTGGACTCGACGACGAGCCGGAGTAGTCGATCGTGGGCGAGGGCTAAGGCGCGACCGCGATGACTAATTTGTTTCTTGACGGCTGGGGGCATTTCGGCAAAAGACATGCCCACACTGGGTACATAAAAAATCGGGTCATAACCAAAGCCGCCACTGCCAGTAGGAGCCAGCAAAATTTCTCCGTCACAAATGCCCTCAAACTGAGCAGCAATTTGACCATCGGGGCGGGCGATCGCCACCGCACAGACAAATCTGGCCTGCCGATCGGTACAGCCCTGAAGTTCGGCCAAAATCCGAGCAATGCGCTCAGAGTCAGTGGCCGCATAGCGAGCCGAATAAATCCCCGGCGCACCGTTTAGCGCCGCCACCTCCAATCCAGAGTCATCGGCGATCGACCATTTGCCGGTAGCTAGCGCTGTGGCTTGGGCTTTCAAAACAGCGTTGGCGCTAAAAGTAGTACCGGTTTCCTCTATCTCTAATTCAGCGGGTTTAAGGCTCAAAGACCAACCAGTGTCGGCCAAATAAGCCTGCATTTCTTGGAGCTTGCCTAAATTACCAGTAGATACAACCAGTTCTTGCATGGGAAATAGAATAAATAATCTGTTTGATTTTAGGGCAGGTTTGCACACAATTGGAACTTATTTCACTCGATAATCTTCAAGCAAAATATTGATAGATGTTGTTGCTTTTAGTCATGAAATTCCCCAGTTTGTTACAAGTTTCGTTGTTGGTGTGTTTGGCCTCAATCTTCACTGGGTTACAGCGGGCGACAGCTACGCCCCTCACAGTGTCGATGGCCCTACCTCTAACCCAAAATGTTCTACAGCAACCTTTGACTGCTCAACCAGAGCGAATTGCACTGTTGCAAACAGTCAGCAATGCTGAACTCCGCAAATATGCCCTAGCTATTATTGAAATTGAGCCGCTGCGCGTAGCAGCCCTCCAAGAGATTAGAAGCAGAGTATCTGGTGATTTGCCCAGCTTAATGTGCCATCAACCCGGCAATATGGATGGTTTATCTGCTGATGCGCGACGGATTTTTGTAAATTACTGCGATCGAGCCAACAGTATTGTTTCCAAACATGGCTTGACCATGGCAAATTTCAATCGGATTACCGCCGCAGTTTCTAGCAACTCATCGCTTCGAGAACGGTTACAGCGTCAGGTGAACTGCCTACAAAACAGCAGTTGTTGAGGGAGTTTTAGCCGTATGGGGATTGTAGATGTTTAAATCGAACCAAAAAGTTGTCCCCACCCCATCTTCACTGATCAGATGAATCTGGCTGTGGTGTTTATCGATAATATTCCGGACGATCGATAGCCCCAGACCAGTGCCTTCTAGGGTATGTACCCGATTTTCTACCCGGAAAAACCGATCGAAGATCGCACTTTGATCTTCCGGTGCAATTCCAATGCCGGTATCGGATACCTCCACCCGCACTACTCCTTCCAGATCTGGTGCCACATAGGTGCGGATCGCCACCGCATCGCCACTGTTGGCAAACTTGAGGGAATTGCCCACCAAGTTGGCCAACACCTGCAATAACAAATCATAATTCCCCACCACTGTAGGTAAATCTGGCTCGATTTCTTGCAGTAGTTCAATCCCTTTATCTCTGGCATTGAGCTGATAGGTACGTAGGGTTTGCTCGATCGCCTGGGACATTTCTACGGCATCGAAATTATAGACCTTAGAAGATTCCAGCTTCGATAGATCTAAGACATCATTCACCAGTCTGGTCAGCCGATCGGTTTCTCGGTTGGCTGTATCTAAAAACTCATTTCGCTCTTCGAGCGTCAAGTCTTCGCCGTATTCATGCAAAGTCTCAATAAAAGACTTGATATTAAATAAGGGCGTGCGCAGTTCGTGGGATACATTACTAATAAATTGGCTCTTAGCTTCATTCAGCTCTACTTCTCTGGTGATGTCTTGCACCGTCATTACCACTCGCTGCCCCATCACCGCATTGAGCAAAATGCGCAGAGTGCGATTGGCGGGCTTGTCAGAAAATAATCTAAACTCACCGCTTTCGATTTCACCAGTAATAATTTGGCTCAAAGGTCGCCCTAGTTCTGCGGCAATCCGATCGGGCAGTACTTCTAAAATTTCGACACCCACTACTTCTTGTTCCCAGCCAAAAAATCTGCGGGCAGTGAGGTTAGCCAATACTATCGATAAATCTCGATCGATCAACACTGCTCCATCGGCAATAGTCGAAACCAAAGTATCTAGCTTGGCTTTTTCGGCAGTTAATTCCTCGATGTTCTGTTCTTCATAAATTTCTAGTTTTTCGGCCATTTCATTAAAACTGCCGATCAACTCGCCTAGTTCCCCACCCAAGGGTAGGTCAATCCGCTGCTTAAAGTTACCGGCGGCAATGTTTTTTACCCCAGATAGTAACTCTTTGATGGGCTTCGTAATTTGTAGGGCATTAAACACCGCCCCCAAAATCACCATCACCCAAATCGAGACAAACACAGCGATCGTCACATCCCGAGTTAAGCCAGAAGAGGCTACTACCGTGGGGTTTGGCTCAATCCCCAAGGCCAAGACCCCCAAAGATTTACCTTCATGGACTACCGGTACAAATACATCGGTCACCACCCCATTTGGGGTGCCGTGCTGTCTGGTTAAAATATTGTTACTGCCCTGCCAGTTGTCGGGGAGCTGAATGCGCCGCTCGATCATCAAGGAATTCTGCACTTCTGATTCCGAAAAAGGAATACCTAGCCGAATAGTACCGGTGGCATCGGCATAGAGAATATAGCGGAGGCTGGAAGTGGTTTGGTAAAAGCGGTTGGCAAAGCGGGCAAAGTCGGTTAAGTTATTGTCGGCTAACTGGGGTGTGACATTTGCCGCTAGCAGCAAACCTAAGTCCCGGCCAAACCGGGTATCACTGATGCGGGCATCTACTTGAATAGTGTTTACTGCCCAAAAAGTCACGCCACTAACTACTAGTGACACCACTAAAGTCGCAGCAGCCATTAGCTTGGTTTGCAGGGTGAATTCTGTCCACCAGTTAGCAATGACTTCCCAAAAACTTTGAATCGCTGCAAACATGGTCGATCGAGCACTGTTATAAGAACTGTGAAAGAAGCTTGAAAAAACTTTCTCTCAGTATACCCGCTCCGGAAAAACTCCATTGTAAATACTCATGGACTAAATCACAATGCTCGTTGGCCGATATCACGGCGGAAGTACATGCCATCAAAATGCACTGTGGCGATCGACTGGTAAGCAAGAGAAATAGATTCGGCAAAAGTACTGGCAAAAGCGGTCACACCCAATACTCGACCGCCATCGGTGACCAGTTGTCCCTGGGAAAACTGAGTACCAGCCTGAAAAATAATCGTATTGTTTACTGGTGTTGCCACACTGGTGATTGGTTGACCTTTGCTGTAATTGCCGGGATAGCCATTGGCTGCTACCACCACACAGGTGGCCACGGCTGGATACCAAGTCAACGGCATCAAAGTGGCGAGCTGTCGATCGATGCAAGCTGCAAATAAATCAACTAGTGAGGTCTCTAACAAGGGCAAGATCGCCTGAGTTTCTGGGTCACCAAAGCGACAGTTAAACTCTAAGACCCCAAAATCACCATTGGGATACACCATTAATCCGGCATAGAGAATTCCCTGGTAGTCGATATCTTCGTCTTGGAAGGCTTTGAGCATTGGCTCCAAGACTTCCCGCTGTACCCGCCCCATTAGCTCTGGAGTACCGATCGGAGCTGGGGCATAAGCACCCATACCTCCAGTGTTTGCACCAGTATCGCCGTCACCAATCCGTTTGTGATCTTGGGCGGGTAATAGGGGAGTAATGGTGATGCCATCGGTGATCGCCAAGACCGATAATTCTTCGCCAGTCAAAAATTCTTCCACTAGCAGTAGGTCAAAACCTTGGGCAAAAAGTTGATCGATCGCGGTTTCTGCTTCACTGATAGTCTGGGCGACTACCACGCCTTTCCCCGAGGCCAAACCATCGGCTTTGACGACGATCGGTACACCTTGCGCCCGTACATATTCTTTGGCGGCATCACTGTTGGTAAAAGTTGCCGACTTAGCCGTGGGCACGCCCGCTTTCAGCATCATTTCCTTAGCCCAAGACTTACTAGATTCGATCCTAGCTCCGGCTTGGACTGGGCCAAAGACGGGAATACGCTTTTCGCGTAAATGATCGACAATGCCTTTGGCTAAGGGCATTTCTGGCCCAACCACCACCATCCGCACGCCGTTGGTTTCGATTAGCCTGGTGATTCCTGCAAAATCATCAATCCGAAAAGAGAGATTCTGACAGCGATCGAGCTTTGCGGTGCCACCGTTGCCGGGGACACATAAGACCTGAGTGACTTTGGAAGATTGCAGTAGCTTCCATGCAATGGCATGTTCTCGCCCACCGCTACCAATAACTAAAATTTTCACGCGCTGCTATTACCTTGGGTGCCCGATTAATAATTAACGAGATATTACTATTCAGCTTAATATCATAGGGCAACTGCGGCTTTTTACCAAAAACCACCACGTTTACCATTAGGGAAAATTGTGAGAAAGTTGGTTTTAGCGATCGATAATTGTTCGTCACCAATTTTGGCACCGCGCAGATTTGCACCGCATAAGTTAGCGCCTTTCAAGTTTGTATTACTAAATTGGCTGTTACTTAAGTTCGCTCCGCGTAAATCAGCAGCTTCCAAGTTAGCATAAGCAAATTGGCTCTGGCTTAAATCAGCACCGCGCAAGGTAGTTTCGGTAAAGTTAGTTTTACTGAACTTCCCACCAGCTAAATTAGCATTTTGGAAGTTACAGCCACTACAGTCTGAATTGTCCCAGATAGATTTTGCTAGCTGTGCTTTGGGCAGATTTAGACCACTTAAATCTAGGTCATTAAAAGACCGCTGGCCACGTTGATGAGACTTCACCAAACCATTGGCATCCATCCGGGCTGGAGCAGACTTGCGTCCATCAGCAGGCCGATTGGCTATGGTACTATCGATCGCCCCGGTTAGTTCCATGCCGGTATTGGTAGCTTTCTCGCGATTTTTGCGGATCGTCTCGGCCAGTTTTTGTGCTGGTGCCGATCGGCTAGAATCGTTCATCGGTGGTGGTGGGGGCGGAGCCGATCTGCCACTCTGAGGTGCCATGCCGACTGGTACCAATGGTTTAGCAGCTAGCTCTAAAGAGCGCAAAACTTGTTCTGCTGATTGGAAACGGTGTTTTACCGAAGGCTCTAGCATTTTGCAGAGAATTGACAACAGAGGTGGCGAGAGCTGCACATATTGCTGCCACAGCATTTCGCCAGTTTTATCATGGTGTTCAATATCTTTGGGCGATTTACCAGTCATCAGATAAATACAAGTCACACCCAGAGCATAAATATCACTGGCAAAAGTGGGGCGCATGGCCAACTGCTCTGGTGGGGCGTAGCCAGAAGTTCCTACGGCAAATTCGGTGTTTGCTGCATTGGGATTATCAGAATTAGCCAACTGACTAACTTCATTTTTGACAGCACCAAAGTCGATGAGTACTAATGTGTTATCTTGATCGCGGCGAATAATATTGGCAGGCTTAATATCGCGGTGAATTACTTCTTTACTGTGAACGTATTGAATCACCCCTAAAATTTCTACCAGAAACTGTTCGATTTTTCGTTCGTCAAACAGTCCTTGCTTACGCACCTCTTGGTGCAAGGTGTGGCCACTGACAAAATCTTGTACCAAATAAAAGTTTTGACGCTCTTCAAAATAGTCTAAGAGCCGAGGTACCTGAGGATGATTACCAATTTTGCCCAGGGTTCTGGCTTCTCGCTCAAATAATTCTCGCGCCATCCGCAAGAATTTTTCGTGGTTGTTGCTGGGGCGCAGTTGCTTCAGCACACAGACCGGTTCTCCCGGCAAAGACATATCGATGGCGGCAAAGGTAGCACCAAAACCGCCTTGGCCGAGAGATTTGGTGGCGCGATAGCGATTGCGCACCAATAGCCTTGCCCCGCAGGACTGGCAAAGAAACGCATCAGGTAGATTTTTAGGTTTAGTACAGTCGGGGGTTACGCAATAGCTCATCGAGCATCACCAAATCAGGTTGGGGGTTGAAGGAGCGGTCTAAATAGGGATCGGTCTAAAAAAAGGGGATAGTGATGGCAGTTAAAATTCAATTGCCTTACACCTACTTAACAAAGTTCAAATCTTCTGGTGTGGCGATCTCTATCATATCCTACTACTTAGTAGCACTAAAATACTATAATAAGTCACAGGTACCAGCAAGCTTGTCTATATCCATAAGATAGCCAGATATGAATCTGAACTCTGGGGCGAGTTTAGCTATAATTACACCAGCCATTGACTCTAGAAAGCAGTCGGCGCGTCCACGGCCATTTTTGTTCTCATATGCATATTTCCCTGAATTGGTTAAACGAGTTAGTCCAGATTTCTCTCACTCCAACAGCATTGGCAGAAGTTCTGACCATGGCTGGCTTTGAAGTGGAGTCGATCGAAGACCGTCGGCAGTGGGCTGAGGGGGTGGTAGTTGGGCAGGTGCTCGATCGAGCGCCCCATCCAAATGCCGATAAGCTCAGCATTTGCTCTGTAGACCTGGGAGATGGCAATCCACCAGTCCAGATTGTCTGCGGTGCCGCTAACGTCAGGGCGGGAATCTATGTGCCAGTGGCCAAGATTGGTGCTTATCTGCCGGTCATAGACCTCAAGATTAAGCCAGCAAAGCTGCGAGGCGAGAAATCTGAGGGCATGATTTGTTCGTTAGCTGAGGTGGGTCTGGCCAAAGAATCGGCGGGCATTCACATCTTTGCAGAAGTGGGAGCCACAGATGCACCCCAGGTAGGCACGCCAGTTGGGCCGTTACTCGGTTTGGATGATGTGATACTAGATCTTTCTTCCACTGCGAATCGCGCCGATGCTTTAAGCATGGTGGGGATCGCCCGAGAAGTGGCCGCTTTGACCACCGCTGTACTTAACTTACCCACAGTTACACCTGTTTCGCTCTTAGCTCGGGATAAAAATTTGGCTGAAAGTTTAGCTGAAAGTTTAACTGTGCATGTAGTTGAGGGTGAAATATGTCCAGCTTACATTGCTACCTTGGTAGAAAATGTGCAGGTGGCACCTGCGCCAGAATGGTTACAGCGTAAGCTCCAGGCGGCAGGTATTCGATCAATCAATAATATTGTAGATATCACCAATTATGTGTTGCTGGAATGGGGACAACCGCTCCATGCTTTTGATGCCGATCGGCTAGGTAGCCTCCAGATTGGTGTAGAGCTAGCCCAGCCTCAGCAAAAATTTAGAACTCTAGATGACCAAGAACGGCAACTCCACCCCCAAAACTTAATGATTACAGCAGGTGGTAAGCCAGTGGCCTTAGCTGGAGTAATGGGCGGCGGTGATAGTGAGGTACATGCCGGTACCACGAATATTTTGTTGGAAGCGGCGATTTTTGACTCGGTTGCCGTGCGCAAGTCGGCGCGTGCCCAAAATCTGCGATCGGAAGCTTCTACTCGCTATGAGCGAGGGGTCAACCTGGCGGAGCTAGATACTGCCAACCAACGAGCTTTGAATTTGCTGGTAGAACTTGGCGGTGGTACTGTGACTGCTCAAGCCAAAGTTGATCGTCGTCCAGATTGGGTTGGGCAGCCGCGATCGATCGAGTTGCGGTTAGAACGATTGCAACAAATTTTGGGACAGACCATTGCAGCTACCGAAGAGGAAGAAGATGGTGAAGTAACAGTAGGAGATGTGGAGCGCACCTTGACGGCTTTGGGCTGTCAGCTTACTCAGACTAGCGCCGAACCAGTGGTGTGGAGCGTGATTGTGCCCACTTACCGCTACCGCGATCTGGAGCGAGAAATTGACCTGATCGAAGAAGTCGCTCGACTGTATGGCTACGACAAATTCCAAGATACTTTGCCCAGTGAGTCGGTAGCAGGCTTTTTATCTTTAGATGTCGAGCTGATACGGGGGATTCGCGCTCACTTCCGAGCTTTGGGCTTTAATGAGTTGATGCATTACTCTTATGCCCTCAACAAATCTGCTAGCGGACAGTTAGTAGATATTGCTAACCCGATGTTTACCGAATACTCTAGCTTGCGATCGGAGTTGCTCTCGCATTTAATTCAGAGCTATAAATTCAACATTGAGCAGGGCAATGGAGCGCTGTGGGGCTTTGAAATTGGCAAAGCTTTTGGCCAAGACTCTGCTGGCCTATTTGAAAACGAGGTGTTGGCCGGAATTTGTGGGGGCGATGCCCGAGCGGAGCGCTGGACAACCAGCGATCAGCCGCAAAATTTAACTTGGTATGAGGCCAAGGGTTTGCTCGACAATATTTGGCAACGTTTGGGGATGACTGTAGAGTATCAGGCTGATCCGCTGCACCATTTGTTGCACCCTGGTCGCACCGCTTCTTTATGGTTGCAGGGCGAACGATTGGGTGTGTTTGGCCAAATTCATCCCCAGTTACAGCAAGAGCTGGATTTACCCAGTCAGCTCTATACTTTTCAGATTAACTTAGAGGTAATGCTAAATTACCTAGCTGCCGATGAGCGATTGGTGCCCAAGTATCAGACTTTCTCTACTTATCCAGCTTCTGATCGAGATTTGGCTTTCTTTGCGCCTTTGACAGTCTCGTTTGCCGATTTGGAAAAAGCGGTGCGTCAGGTGGGTGGTGACTTGCTGACCACAGTGCAACTATTTGATGAATATCGTGGTCAGGGTGTCCCCGAGGGACAGCGCAGTTTGGCGTTGCGCATGGTATATCGAGCCGATCGCACACTTACCGACGGCGATATCGACCCGGTACACCAAAAAGTCCGCGATATATTGGTAGAAAAGTTTCAAGTAGTCCTGCGGAGTTAAACATGGAGGACGATCTAAAGCGATCGATTCAACAGTTTGTCCAGTCTTCTCACTCTAGTGCCTGGAGTTATTTAGATAAAACCGATATCTTAGCTGGGGCGATCGCTCGTCTCAGCGATCCCACTCAGGTAAAGCAGGGTGCCCAGCCTTTCTGTGGCCCAGCGGCGGTGGTGTTTGAGCTAATTCGTAAACATCCCGCTCGTTATATTAATCTCTGCCGCAGTTTGTTTGAGACTGGTCGGTTTGAGGGTTTTCAGCAGCCAATCATCGCCAGCCAACGGCTGCGATCGACTGGTGGCAATCTGCGGATGCCACCGGTAGACTGGATGGTGTTGGCGACTCTGCGCGATCAAACTACCTTGTCGGTGCCGGTCAATCCTCACGCACCCATGCTGCTGCAACAGATGTCGGGTATCACCGCACCCTGGGATATTACCAGATGGCTGGCAAATCTCCTGGAGTATCAGCACGTAAAACATCACTGTACGGCCATTGGTGGAGAGTTTGCCGTGCTCCAGGCTGCTCAGAAAGCGATCGATCAAGGAGGCATTGCGGTTGCGCTGATCGACCAGGGTTTATTGAACTATAAGGTGCCTTTATTTTCTTATCCCAATCACTGGGTCTCGATCTTAGGTAATGTAGACACCGAGATTAAGCCCGGTTTTGACTGTTATTGCTGGGGGCGAGAAATTAGCATGACGAGTAAACCCCATGAAGTAAAAAGGCACCTCTGGGGAGTCTCGATCGCCTACTAGTTGGCTAGCTTGTTTTTGCCAAGACTTTGCCGCCTTCAATTTTGGCCGGATAGCTGGTCAATGACATAGTGGCCGGACCTTGCTTCACTTTGCCGTCAGCCCCAAAGTAAGAATCATGGCACGGGCATTCATATTTCTTTTCAGCAGCTTTCCAATTGACAGTACAGCCCTTGTGAGTGCAAGTAGGGTTAACAGCCAAAACCTGAGATTTATTAGTTGGATTGCGGACTACTGCAACTTGCTTATTGCCAACCATACCAACCTTGTCTAGATCTGCTACGGTTCCCACCACAGTAAAACCACCAGCAGCAGCGATTTCTGTATTGGCCTTAGTCTCGGTGGGAGAGAGATTCTCTGCTACCTTGGGGTCAGATACAGATTTTTTAGTGCCTTGGTCACAGGCCGCTAAGACTAGCGGAAAACAACTGACAGCCCAACCCACACCAAAATAAGTCAAAAACGATCGACGTTGCATATTCATCAGAAATCTCCGAAGTACCTGAGTTAAATAGTTAAATTGGAGTCAAGAGTCAGATTGTTGTTTAGCATAACGAAAAAAAGTAGGCAGGACACCATCTGGTCAAAGATCTTAACGAAAAAGTAGGCTCATACCACCGATGGCCACTAACGCCCAGGTGATCGATCTCCAGCTAATTTTTTCCCCTTGCCACCAATCATAGACCAACACAAACAAGGGACTGCTGGCACCCACAGTTTGAGCAATGCCTGCTGCGGTGTATTTCAAAGCCGCTTGCTGGAGACTAATGCCTAAATAGGTACTAAAAAAAGCCACCACAGCCAATCGCAGCCACATTTGGTGATCTAAAGACCACTGGAGCTGATTGGCTGATAATTTTCTTGTCTGAGTCCACAGCATTAACAGCAAGATTCCCACCAAGATTCCCACAGTGCCTGCCAGTAAACGCACCAAGGTAGTTCCTGTGGGACTCAAGTCTCCGGCGAGCATGGCTTGCCGAGAGCAAATTGAGGCGACCGAGTTAGCTAAAGCTGACAGTAAAGCCCAACTAATCCCCTGCCAGTAATTCTGGGTTAATTTTGTTGATTGGCTGCGATCGAAGATTACTCCCGCTACCCCCAACACCGAAATCATAATTCCCAGGTATTGTACTACTGTCAACTGCTCCTGCAAATAAAGACTAGCTAACAAAGCCGTAATTACCGGCGATAGGATATTGATTAGCAAAGTCAGCCGCGCCCCGATCGAGTTCAAGGCCATAAAAAAGAAGGTATCACCCCAGGCAATGCCAATCCAACCACTCAGCAGCAATGGCCACCACTGAGCCGGGGCAATCATTAAGCGTTCACCCGTAATTGCCATGGTGATCACCAAGTAACCGATCGCTAAAACTCCTTTGCTTAAATTGAGTACTAAAGGCGAAACTGTTTTCCCCAACCGGCCATAAATCGTGGAAGAAACCGCCCAAATGGCCGCAGCAGTCAATGCAGCCAACTCGCCGCGATGTTGCAGCAAAAAGTTCATATTAGTTGGGAATCATAAGTTGAGCGATCTTTGTCGTTACTGTAACAATTTGTTGCATTAAAAAATGTCTAAAATATAGATAAGGAGTTGTACTGCAAAACATTCTGATTGTTTTGGGCAACTGCGGCCAGCACTTTCACTAAAACACCTACCAAATGTCAATTCTAACGATTTAGCCTGACAAATATTACTGAATAACTAAGGTGTTCATCATGTCTTTAACCAAATCGATCGAAATTCGTCTCTTGAAATCCACCAAAGCTGGCATGGCGGAATTCTATACACCCCAAAATAGTGACCAAACCATGCTGGTGCAAATCCCTCCCCACAGCATCGATGATATGTTTGTCCATCGGCATCAGACTGACCAACTGATGGCGGTGCGGGGCAGCATGGTTTTGGTAGTATTGCTCGATCGGGAGTATCACTACATTACTCTCAGCGAATCCAAACCCATGGTAGTGACGGTGCCCACTATGGTGCCCCATGCGGCGATCAATCTCAGCGATGAACCCTGTATGCTGATCAATGCTGTGCAGCATCATGGCACTCCCACTGATCGAGATTATCGCCCGATACATCCGCCATTTGCCTACGATTTTAGTCAGGTCAGGCAATTGATGCCCGAGTGGAAAGAAATAGCTAGCTAGCCTGGGCGCTGTGACTGCGGGGGTCAGTGGGTTTGGCTACTGGCTCTGTGGTCATCGGTGAGGTTTGACCGGCGCTGAGTTCGATCGCCTTGCTGGTCAGGTCGGTGCTGGGCTGAATATGGTCGGCCAAAATTTCATCTAAGGTAGAACGCATCACGCTCTCGGGCTGTTCGCCGATTACTTCACCCAAAGTCTGACCGCGCTGATTAAAGAAAACAAAATGAGGAATGCCATCTACCCGATATTTTTCAATTTCTGGTAGCCATTTGGTGTTGTCTACGTTCAACATGGCAAACTCTACTTTGCCGCCATAGTCTTGTTTGATTTTGGCCAGATTGGGGGCCATAGCCTGACAACTGCTACACCAGTCAGCGTAAAACTCCATCAATGTTGGTTTGCCACTGGCGATCGCCACATCGATCGGGATGGCGGCTGCGGCTTGGGCATCAAGGGAATTGCTGCCCTGTTGAAACCGCTGACCAAAGAAGAGTGCCACGGCCAAAAGAATTGCTACGGCGGCTACGATTATATTTTGAAATTTGTTGCTGGGGGCTGTTTCTTGTACCATGATTGCTGAGAATTGCGTTAACCGTATTCTAACTGGTTTGGATTTCGATCGCCGGAAGCGCAAGCAACGCTATCGCCGCTATTACAAAGTAGGACTAATCTTTGACGGAAATTTGGCAACAGCCGCAAATTATTGACTGGATAGAGATTTTGTTAGATAGTTACCGGCAGTTGCTGGGCAGAGATCTAATAGAATGCTCTGGCTCGCGATTAGAAAAAGCAAAATTGCTTGACGCTGCGCCCTTTGTGGTGGTGTCTCATGGCACCGAGAGCGACCCTGTGTTGAATTATGGCAATCAGGTAGCTTTAGATCTATGGGAAATGGATTGGACAATGTTTACCCAAACTCCCTCTAGATTCACTGCTGAACCCGTGAATCAAGCTGCACGGGAGGTGATGATGACTCAGGTGCTACGACAGGGATTTGTGGAGAATTATCGCGGGGTCAGAATTTCGAGTAGCGGGCGACGGTTTGAAATCGATCGAGCCATCATTTTGAATCTCACAGATTTTCAAGGTCAACCCTGTGGTCAGGCAGCGACTTTTGCAAACTGGAAATACTTGTGACTCAATTCTTGGCACATGTCTCATTATCTAGAAAGAATTGCTGGCTATTATGGAGCAAATGATAGTGAACTGGTGCGATCGATTTTGGATATGGTTGCTGATGTAAATCAGTAGCTTCTAATGCCTTAAAAAAGTTAAAAAATAATGGCTATGTAATTAAGCAGAGAAGAGAAGTTTATTAGGAAGTTGCAGATTCAACCGGTTTGTTGGGCTATTGGCGCTGGGCAATATGAGAGACAATCAATAATCGTCCCGACCCAGACATTCCAATAATAATGTATCGCTCCTCATTGATGGAATGATCGGGGTCAGGGAATGTCATTGATAAAGTATCCTCAAATACAGTAGAAGCTTCAGGGAAAGAAACAGCGTGCTTTGTTAGATTGATATCGGCTTTAGCTGGGGTTCACTCAAATTCCATAAAGTGCTGATTGCCAAAGACTTTAGTAGTTTACCAAACCCTTGAGACAACATTAGATTTCAAATGAACGGTATCTAGTACTCCAAGGTAATCCCTGGACCCGGTGGAACGCGCCAAGGGGCGGGGAAAAGTATCCATTCTGAGCGATCGCAGAAAAAGGCATTGCTGGTCAACTATTCGATCTTCCCGACGAAGTGATAGCAGCATCCCTGGTAGACTATCAAACTCATTTTGAGCGGGGCTGGTGGTTGAATACTTAAATCTCATATATTAATGAATTAGGGTTGACTGTTTGAGGGTTTCCATCAAAATTGCACCCGTCCCAAAGCTGTCATATGGAGTCGCTAAATCATAGGTTTTGAAAGCTTCTAATGGTGAAATATCCTCATTCATATCCAAATCCTCGGCCAAAATCTGAATCAGTTGGAGTTTTTCCGTTGCGAAAAGCAGTTTTGAATTGGCGAGTATTTGATTATGAATGGGGGTAGAAGAATTCATTGGAGTTATTTTTTAGTACATCCAGTTTCTCATGAACTTCTACCTATTTCTCATCTTTGGCTCTAGCTCTGCCTTTTAACTACTTGTGTCGGGCAGTCAGGTTCCAAAGATTCTTAAGATACCGATCGAACCGAATAAACTCTCACCGAATAAATTAAAAATATTTACCAATTACTACAAGATCGTAACGTTATGACATGCTAGAGCGCAAACCGTTAAGATTGTCAGGGTACTGCTGGGAGTTTGTAAGGCTTTGCCGTTCCGGAGGGAATCTTGAGCTACTGTCTGAACCCTGCCTGTCCGGCACCCGATCGAAATGCCCTAGAACAAAAATTTTGTAGTGCCTGTGGCTACGAGCTATTACTAGCCGATCGCTATCGCGCCTGTCAGCCGATCGGTCAGGGTGGTTTTGGTCGGACTTTTATGTCGATCGATAGTCATAAGCCCTCTCAGCCTACTTGTTTGATCAAGCAATTTTATCCGCTCAGTCCGCTCTATGCCATCAAAGCTGCGGAACTGTTTGCCCAAGAGGCATCGCGCTTAGAGCAATTAGGACGACATCCCCAAATTCCGGAACTCTATGCCCATTTTAGTCAGCATCGTTACCAATACATTGTACAAGAGTTCATTGCTGGGGCTAATTTAGCGAACCCCAGCATTCCCCAATTATCTGTCGATCAATTGCCTCAGCTTTTATTAGATCTGTTGCCAGTTCTCGATTTTATGCAGCGCGGCGGGGTGATCCATCGCGATATTAAGCCAGAAAATATTATTTGTCGCCCCGATGGCAAATTGGTGTTGGTAGATTTTGGCGCGGCAAAACACGCTACCGCTACTGCCCTGGGCAAAACCGGCACCAGCATTGGTAGCCCGGAATACAGCGCCCCCGAACAAGCTCGTGGCAAAGCCACTTATGCCAGTGATATTTATGGACTCGGTGTAACTTGTTTATATATGCTCACCCGCACTTCTCCCTTAGACTTATTTGATATCGATGAAGATCGCTGGATTTGGCGGGAGCATCTCCATACCCAGCTTGCAGAGCGCTGGGCAGTGATTCTTGATCGGATGATTCATAATTCTTTGAAGTATCGCTACAAAAATGCCGCAGAAGTCTTGGCTGATATTCAATTACCAGTAGTGTTTGCCACGGCTGTGGTGAGTACCACTGTGGCTTCTGGTCAGAGTATTTCGCAGGCTATTCAACAGGCTGCTCCTGGTAGTCGGGTAATAGTAGAGCCGGGAATTTACCGAGATAAAATAGTGATCGATAAGCCGATCGAACTAATTGCCCGAGGAGGAGTAGGCGAAGTTTGCCTGGAAAACTATACTACCACTTGTCTCCAGATGCAGGCAGACTACGCAGTCGTCAGAGGCTTCACTATTCGCAACCGCTGTCGCGAATGGGGCTATCGAGCCAATGCGATCGATATTTTGCAGGGGCAATTAATTTTAGAAGATTGCGATGTTAGTGCCGATTCCCTAGACTGTATTTCAATTCGAGGTGCTAATACTAACCCGATGATCCGCCGCTGCCGAATTCACAACGCTGGGGAGTTTGGCATTTTTATTTCTGAACAAGGCAAGGCAATTATTGAGAACTGTGAGATTTTTGCCAATACTCGGGCGGGGTTAGCGATTAAACAGGGGGCAAACCCCACAGTGCGCAATTGCCAAATTTACAATGGTTATCAAAGTGGCATCATGGTAGACAAATTTGGTCAGGGGACGATCGAGAGCTGCGATATTTTTGGCAACCACAAGTCAGGAATTCAAATTGGGGAAGGAGCGCATCTGACTGCTCGTAGTTGTCAAGTACATGATGGTGCTTGCAATGGGGTTTATGCTCACTATTTAGCCCAGGGTACTTTTGAGAATTGTGATATTTTTGCTAATTCTCATGATGGAGTAGCTGTGGTGGATGGTAGTAGTGTCACTATCAAAAATTGCCGGATCGATCGGAACCGTCATCATGGCATTTCAGTCAAAAACAGTGGCCGGGGGATCATTGAAAACTGTAATCTTAAAGCCAACAGCTTGGGAGCCTGGGAGGTGGCACAGGGTTGTCGGGTACAGACTAAAGGCAACACTGAATAAGTTGGTATAAATTGGCTACAAAATTAAGCCCAAAAGTCAAGGTCAGTTTAGGCTCACTTTTATTGGTCAGTGGGCAGCAAAAGTGCCTCTAGATCTCGCTGAATATATCTGGAAATATAAGGTCATTCCTGTTCAGATATTTTCAGAGGTAAAGATCGTGACGATTACAGATTTCTTTCGCCTGCCTCGTATTAATGATTCAGCAAGTATTGATTGGGTGTATTCGTTGGGTCTATGCAAATTCCTCAAAACCTTGGCAACAGACGATTTCACTCTTTCTAGCATCCTCACAATTTTGCTACAGCGTTTGGATCACCTGCCGCCAGTAGCCGATCGTACCATCGCAGATCAACAAGTAATTTATGCCTGTCAAGCATTTGCCGCTGGTACCATCCTGTCTCAGTCTAATCTCCGGGGCTTGAGAATCGGCATTTTAAAACCACTGACTCTGTATCATCCCAGTGCCAATATTTGTTTTGCTAGCCTAATGCAAATGAGCCTATTGCTGATCAGTGAGCCTACCAAGCAGCCCATAGATCATCCTCTATCCCTTTTTCATGGTTTCGATCGACACAAATACACCGATACTGAGTGGCATTTGTCTGCGGCTGATTTCCGGGCTGGTAAACATCCGCTGCAATTATTCCTCAAACGCAAACATCAATTATCGTTAATTGGTTGTATTCGGGAGCAAGAAGGAGCCAAAGACTTCAAACGTACCAATAATGGCTTGCTGAAGCGCACCTCAGTAATTAAAATGGGTGAGGCTCTAGCCCGTGCTGGTATCACCCAAATTACTGCTATGCTGATTTTGCATCGGGTATTATGCGAGATTGTTACTCGCAAAGACTTCCAGACCGCAGATCCCCAACCCGCCGATTACCAAAGATTACATGATGCTTATCAAGTAGCGCTAGTAACTAAGCAACAGCCAGTTTGCAGTCTTGCTCATACCCAGAAACGGCTAGAGCAGCTTGGCGCATGTATTCGTAACTATGACAATAGTCGGATGCGTTCTTTGAATGAGGTCATTAGAGAAAATGGCAGTGAGTTATTAGATAGACTTACGGATGATCACTATGGTGATCCGCTGAGTAATTTTATCGATCGAGAGCATCAACAGCAAGCTCGCCAACTCAAATCTGATGTTTATCAGCAACTTGATAAACTTGCTGCTACTCAGCGAGAATCACTTTTGCTAAGTGCGCTGGGTTACAATGACAGTCAAATTGCTAAACATCAACAGGTGTCGGCTAGTACTATCAAGCGGCGGCGGAGTCGCATCATTCAACAAATGTTCAACGTTTCAGTTACAGACAAACATTTTCCGGCAATTGATGATGCTTATCTACAGGTAATTCAAGATTATTTTGTGCCAGAAATTACAGCGATCGGTCATGAATTACTCTGGCAATTTAGTTGCAGAGCAGAGGCCATGGCAGAAATTATTACTGTGATCAATCAGCGCTGGCATTTGGATCTATCACCCAATGCTCGGTTACATCAATCTCTGTGGCAACTTTTTCAGCAAGAAGGAGTAGCGTAACAACGACATCTGATCACAGTTAACATTAGTCTATATGCAGGAATGAAACCAACAATGATCAAAATCAAACGAGTAGCGATCGTCGGTGGTACCCACGGCAATGAATGGACGGGGGTTTACCTCATCCAGAAGTTTCAGCAATATCCAGAGTTAGTCCAGCGATCGAGCTTTGAAACTCTCTCTCTGATCGCCAATCCTCAAGCTGTAGCAGTGAATCGCCGCTATGTCGATCGAGATTTAAATCGCTGCTTCGATCGCCATGATTTGGCCAATCAGGAGCTGGTGGGTTATGAAAACAATTTAGCTAAGGAAATTGCTGCTCGTTTAGGAGCTAATGGTACTGAGCCGGTAGATGCCATCATTGATCTGCACAGCACGACTGCTAATATGGGGGCGACGATTATTCCAATCAGTCGTAGTCCAGTCAATCTGCGGCTAGCAAGCCATTTGAGCGATCTGAATCCGACAGTACGGATTTATTTGGGGATACATAGCGAACAAGATTCTCCCATGCTGCGCTCTTTGGCACCTTTGGGTTGTACGGTCGAGGTCGGTCCGATCGCCCAGGGCATTTTAAATGCTCATATCTTGGCGCAAACAGAAAGCTTGGTGTTAGCTATTTTGGATTATTTCGATCAGCTCAATCAGGGGGTCTCTTTGCCACCCAGCTCACCTGTGACTATTTATCAGGCCATGCAGACTATTGATTATCCCAGAAATGGCCGGGGTGATTTGAAGGCTATTATTCACCCCGATCGACAAGGCCAAGACTATCAATGTATGAAACCCGGTGCGCCATTGTTTCTAGATTTACAAGGAAAAACAATTTACTATGCTGGTGACTCAACAATTTTTCCGGCATTTATCAATGAAGCTGCTTACTATGAAAAAGGCATCGCGATGGTGATCACCGAAAAAAGAGCGATCACAATTTCTTCATCTGAAATAATCTAAGTCTATGAAATATTTTTATTTAGAAATATCACTATGTAGTCCCAAATCTTGAACGGTTAAAGGTCGATACTCTAATGCCTCTTTCGTTGGATCATTGGGGTCTCGATAATCTACCGGTACCGCAACTATGCCTTGGAGTGGAGGCTTGTAGCGAATATATTTGAGCATTGTGGCCGTTTTGATTCTTTTCCGTTCATAACCGTTAAATTGAATTTTACTAAAAACGCCGCTAGCTGAAAAATCCTCTCGTTTGATGATGTCACGAATTACTGTGGTTAATTTTTCACCTTTGTGTTGATCTTTCTCTTGTGTATATCTGTCGATCGCTTCGGTGAAAACTAGGGTTGATTCAGCTCCAGCGATTTGTCGCCAGCTAATATTGATAATGTCTTTGCTTTGCTTACTACTAATCATTTTGCTGACAAAATCATGATTTATTTTAAGATCAGAGTCTTCTCTTCTGAAGCTAGAATTAGCTGGGAGGAAATCTAGAATGTTGAACGGAGCAACAATAAATGTTCTGGGGTACAGGTCAGTGGGGACTTTTCCTTTTTTATTCAGATTAGATTGTGGATCAGAAAGAATATCTCCTACCGTGATATTGCCAATAAGGTCAGCCTTTTTAGGAATTTTATCAATAATTATTTTGATCACTGAACTTTGATCTTGGTCAACATATGCTCCTAGGAATAAAAGCACTACTTGCTTGGGTGAACAGTTCTTAGGACTAGTAGAACTAACAGCTTTTTCCAAAGCAGATTGGAGTCTGCTAGCAGCAGTTTTTTCAGATTTGGTGGTATTCGCTACATTTAACTCATAGGGTATATTAGTAATTCTTACGTTATTGATGGGAGATATGTTATTTAAAAATAACAAGTCTTTCAATTCATTACTAATAGAGTTAGAGTAAGTATCATTTTCTTGATACACTAGATACATATCTAGTAGCCCACAGCTTTTATCATCTTTTTTGAGTAAATATTTTAGCCAATATGAAA
>JANNEH010000023.1:0-4010 GCA_031378405.1 Synechococcales cyanobacterium OTE_75_metabat_409 | reverse complement strand
GATGTCGATCAGTGCGTTGAATGAATCTATAGAATTAGTATTATGGCTTGAGCTATTCATAAGATAGTTTAATTTAGGTTATTAAATTGTCGAGAATCCAGAAGTCATTAAGTACTGCGATCGATATTAGGTCTATATAGTGAGCATCTCGTGAAGGAGTTATATATTGAAGGAGTTATATATTTAGGTGGTAGATTGCGAATATCAAAGAGCAAGAATAATGACTTAACTCATTTTGGTTCGGCATGGTCAAAGCCTCTGGAACGCACTCAATAAGTTCACGGGATGGGTAAATGTACCTTTAATCAACGGCCGAGGATTATGAAAGCTGCGAATTTTTTTATGAAGTTCATTTTTGGTTTTCAGTTGTCGATCGGCACCTCACTTTCATCAAAGGCTGAGTGTTGCTCAGTCTGCCGCAGCAAAGTGCGCCATCTGGTCTGCGTGTGCCTTCACGAACGACGGGCGTGCCGTGGCGCGCGCAACATAGTCGAGACAGGCGGGATATCTTGACCAAAGGGTTGGTGCGAAAAATGCTCGGCACCCCGATCGCGAAATGGTAAGCTATTTACGCGATAGGGTAAGCCAGCCTCTTCCAATGCCCAACGCACCCGCAAGTCACGCACATAGCCTCGCGGAGGTTCGGGAACCCAATCGAAAGTGGTGAGAATTAGATTGGTCATTCAGTGTCTCCTTACTCTTGAACAGTTATATGCTGTGCCGCCCAGCTATTAAATGACACTTAGGGTTCCGAACTTTCGGCACGAACCTTAAGCGATCGCCGCCTATCAATTATTTCAGATATGTGTTGACCACCATCCCGTAGTTGTAGGATTGCGAACGGTTTAGTTTCAAACTTAAACTTTTATCTTCTAATTTACCGAATATCGTCATTCCGCGACCAATTGCCGTCGGATTGATGAAAAAATTATATTCGTCAATTAGATTTTCCTTAATCAAAGACGACACAAAGTCTGCACCGCCATAGACGAGAATATCTTTACCTGTCTGATTTTTGAGGCGATTCACTTCTTCTAAAAGATCGCCTTTTGCCAGCACCGTGTTTGCCCAAGGAGATTCGTCGAGTGTTTTTGTAAAAACAACTTTCGGGGTATCAACCATTTTTTTGGCAAACGCATATTCAGGGCTTTCAGGATTTTCTAGCACACTCGTCCAGTAATTGACGAAGCCTTCTGTCATTTTTCTGCCCATTAAGATAGTGTCGGATGAATCAATTAATTCGTTTACGCGGTTTTTCGCCTCATCGTCCTCATCTTCCGACATCATCCAGTCCATTTCGCCGTTCGGTCCTGCCACGAAACCGTCTATCGTCATCTGCATTTGTAATTTTAATTTTCTCATTTCAATTCTCCTAGGTTTAAGTGATTGTTTTAGTCGATCGTGGTGCGTTGGCATAGCCTCTCATGTAAGAAAATCGCTCCAGCTTCAAGAAACCCCAATGGAGCGGCGTAGGCATTACAACCAGCTCCGATCGCTAATTCGCTGTTTGATCCCACCTATGCCCCGCCCTGATTTCTGAACTTTGGGAGAGCCAATATACTCAACTGACCCCATGCCAGATACCGTTGCATTCAATTGGTCACTCACATTGAGCACAGCACCACCTATGCCATCACTATTAACAGTTGCTTTCTTTGTCTGGAAGTGATCGCCATGGTAGCTGCCGATCCCATCAAGGCGGAGATCTAGCGAATCAGCACTACCTTCGATCGTCATATTTCCCACACCTATCAGGGTGATTGCTAGCCGCTTCCCTTGAATTCCCTTTGCTTCAATACTGCCAACCCCAGTCATATTAAAGCTCTCTAAACTTTTGACTTCCATCATGAACTCAATGGGCTTCGTCGGATTAATATCTACATTGTTTACTGTGCCGAGATAGAGGATATGGTTAGCTACGCGAGTTTCTAGTAAGGGCAGAAGATTATCTTCAGCAATAATAGTAAGTGATTCTTTTCCGGTCTGCTGCACCATAACTTTACCCTCCGATTTAAAGTCGATCGATGAAAATCCAGTCACCGATCGAGATTCGGTTTTGACAACGCCTGACCCTTTGACACCGTTACTACCCAGATTTAAAATACAACCTGTAACCAGGAGCAGCGCGACTAAGGCTGTCATCAAACCATATAGTGGCGATTTCCATTTTGGGAGGTGTTGCCAATGACGGTGGGATAAACGTTGACAAAGGAAGAATAATTTACGCATCAGATGACCTGTATGACTCAAGATAACCGATGGCATGACGAAAATGACGAGCCACATTTTATCATGGGCTACAACCTAATTGTAATTGAAAATACCTAGTAAATAAATCACCCAATGGACGGATTCTTAGCTGCCATTTGCCAACAGTAATCTCTTCCTATTGGTAGAGACAGCAAACTTGGAATCGAACTATCAGCTTAACCCTTTGTTTGTAAACGACAAATTATTTCCCAAGCAGTTCCCTCCATCATTATCAATCACCAGTATGGCGGACATCGTGTCAGAGTTTATTGAAAATGGGTGTTGTTGTCCTGAAAATTCGTTGGTCTTCTTGACAGATTTGCTGAGTAATATTGCGTCCTGACATAGCAACTACTGGCACACTACCGCCCGGTTCAACCCACTGACCGATCGCATAAAAATTTCGCAGCTTAGGTAATGTCTTGGGTAAGCCTTTTATCGATAATGGCAGGGTTTGTTTGGTCAGGAGCCAACCACAACTCGATCCTTGCCAGTTGCCCGTATAACGCTCATAGGTGAGCGGTGTAGCCACATCTACAAACTCAATATCATCTCTAATACCAGGATAAAATTGATTTAAAAGATCGATGAGAATTTGTGATTCTTGAATTTCTTCTGCGTCATAGATCGATCGACCGTAAATGCGTTGCCAATAACCATAATTAGTTGTCAATACGACCATTAGCACCGACTTTCCCTGGGGTGCTAAAGAGGGATCGAAGCAATAGTGTTTGACCCCAATCTCATATCGCTCTTCTCCTGCAATTATTACAGGCTCATTGAGTAGATGAGTAGTCCAATGCGGTTCTGTTGAAAGGTTTCGATTTACGCCCAGTGATACCTGTAGCTGGCAATGAACCGGCAAATGCCCATCATAGTAACTTTGAATTTCATGGGGAACATATTGCCGATCCAGTAACCCAAATAAGGTATTATGCCCATCACAGGCCGAAATTACTCGATCGGCATAGAATTTTTCATTATTATACAACCGCACACCAATCGCCTGATGTTTCTCTATTAAAATCTTTTCTACTTGCGACTCATAATGAATTTCGCCGCCTAATTCCAGATAGCGATCGGCGATCTTTTCGGCAAATTGGAGCGATCCTCCCAGCGGGAAGCCAGCATTTTTGGTGTGCATATAAGCTAGCAAAGACATCCCCACCATCACAGGAATGTCTTCCCAGCCAAACATTTGGGGAATGGCACGGCGCAGAAAGGGATCTTGAAACCGATCGGCAAACTCTGCTGCTGAAAGATTTCCCCATCGCGCCAGTGGACAGATAAATGGCAACATTTTTCTGGCTAACTTTCCCCAGTCTTTCAGTTGCATCAATGCTTTGGGCTGCTGCTGAAGTAGTGACAGATCGAAGCGAGTAAAGGTGCGAATCCCCTCACAGAAATTGCTAATTAACCGCCGATCGTTGGCGTAGCCTCTCCCTTGGAGAATCGGTGATAATTCCTTTAAATGTTGCTCTAATCGATCAGGGTTACTGTAGACAATTAAGGTTTTCCCATCAGATTCACTCACCCGCAGCAATTCATCGTGATGGACAAATTGTTGCTGAGGCACAACGCCAAGTTCTTCCCAGAGTTGGTAGAAAGGCTGTCCCTGCCCAGAACCAAACAAATAGTGAATGCAGCCATCAAAAACAAATCCCTGCCTTTGCCATGCTGTACACAGGCCACCTGGTCGATCGTGCATCTCAAAGATCTGGGTTTGATAACCATTCATCTGGGCATAGCAACCTGCTGCC
>JANNEH010000342.1:0-30912 GCA_031378405.1 Synechococcales cyanobacterium OTE_75_metabat_409 | reverse complement strand
ATTATTGTGCTAGATGGCCAGCCTTTGGGGGCGATCGATCGCATCCCCACCGGCAAAGAATTTCGCGGTAACATGGCCGTGGGTGGACGGGTCGCTGCCGCTGTTATCACTGATCGAGAGCTGGAAATGTGTGCAGCCCTGGCTCCCAAGCTCAAACAATACGGTCTGTACTTTGTAGGTATTGACGTAATTGGCGGCTACCTCACCGAAGTTAATGTCACCAGCCCTACCGGTATTAGGGAAATCGATCGACTTAATAATACTTCTCTAGGGAAACAAGTCATTGAATGGGTCGCGGCAAATCAGGCATAAGCAAGTTATGATGGATGCCTAAATACCTGCGCCAACGGTTCGCAGAGTAAAAAAACATCCATGAAACCCCATCATTCTCGGCATTCGATCTTCAATTATCTAACTCAATCGACTACTTGCTGCGCGTTGCAAGTAGATTGGTGGCGATTTAGCACCCAATATTTTTGGCGGCCATATTACTAAGCATTTTACGTCAACACCAAGTAACGAACTTGGCTGCTACCAACACTGTCAACTTTTAATTACCAACTATCAACTACTCCCAATCCCCGAACAATGGAAGACAAAATTTCCGACGCTTGCATCGACAAGTCCCAAGTGCTGATGCCTCCAACCGCTCTGAAAGCGGCGCTACCGCTTACACCTGAGCTAGAACAACAGGTGCTGAAACATCGATCGGCAATCAAAAATATTCTCGACTTTCAAGACCGCCGTAAGTTCATTGTGCTTGGCCCCTGCTCGATTCACGATGTACCAGCGGCGATCGAATATGCCCATAAACTGAAAGCACTATCCGATCAAGTCTCCGACAAATTACTGCTGATTATGCGGGTCTACTTCGAGAAACCTCGTACCACCGTGGGCTGGAAGGGCCTGATTAACGACCCAGATTTGAATGACTCTTTTAACGTGGAAAAAGGTCTGCGTTTGGGTCGGCAGTTGCTGTTAGATATTACTGAGCTGGGTTTGCCGACAGCCACCGAAGCCCTCGACCCGATCGTGCCTCAATACATTGGTGATTTGATTGCTTGGGCAGCGATCGGTGCCCGTACCACCGAATCTCAGACTCACCGGGAAATGGCCAGTGGACTTTCGATGCCGGTGGGTTTCAAGAATGGTACTGATGGCAGCATTAAAGTGGCGCTCAATGCCTTGCAGTCGGCAATGCAGCCCCACAATTTCCTGGGTATCAATCAAGAAGGTCAGGTGAGTGTTTTCCAGACTACTGGTAATGCCTATGGTCATGTGATTTTACGCGGTGGGGAAGGGAAGCCTAACTACGATCCGACCAGTGTGGCCGCAGTGGAGGCGGCTTTGAAGAAAGCTGATATGCAGCCCCGGATTGTGGTGGATTGCAGTCATGGGAATTCCAATAAAGACTATCGCTTGCAACCGATCGTCCTAGAAAGTGTGATTCAGCAGATAGTGAGCGGTAATACTTCGATCGTCGGTTTGATGTTGGAATCCAATTTGGCTGAGGGCAGTCAGTCGATCCCAGCAGATCTGAGTCAGCTTAAGTACGGGGTTTCGGTGACTGACAAATGCATTAACTGGGAACAGACTACCGAGATTATTCTGGCAGCGTTCGATCGGTTGTAAGCCGAGGTAATGATTTAAGATATTTGGTAGTATTAATTCATTTCAATAATAATCCAGGCTAATTAGGAGCAAAACAATGCTAAAGCTCAGGTTTACTGTGATGTTCACTGTCTTGGTTTGTCTCACAGGGATATTGCCTAAGACTGCAACGGCTCAAAGATATCGCGGTTTGGATAGCTTGGGAATTTATTGCAAAACTTGCCGAGGTACTCCATATCGTCTTCGTTCTGGCAAGCCTCAGCCACGTTCTCAAGTCAGTACCTTATACGCTAGAGCTTCAGATGCAAGCTATCAAGGGAATTATGCCGCAGCGTTACAAATATATTCAGAGATTATCAGGCTCAATCCTCAAGAGGCGCAGGCTTACTTTAATCGCGGTTCTATTAAACAATCAACGCTGGGAGATAAAGCAGGGGCGCTAGCAGATTTTCAGACAGCTTATGGACTTTTTCAACAGGAAGGAGACAAGTATATGACCAGGGCTTCGATGGAGCATATTCGACAGTTGAATTCTAGATGATAGAGTATGTTGGATTTGCCGATCCGGCTTATTCATTGTAAGTAGCTGGTCTTAATATAATATGTCTTGTAGGGTGGGCACTGCCCACGACCTAGGTTCTAGATGATTTCGATACTATCAACAATTGCGCCGCCCTACTTAACAAGCCAAAATTTGTCCAAACCCCCTAGCCAATGCAAGTAAAGCAGTACCATAAGCAGCTTCTTGTTGAATCGCAGGAGCGATCGGCACCCCAATGTATCTTTGGCGAATAATTTGCCAAGTAAGATTTTGGGCACCGCCGCCTGCGGTGCAAACATTAGTGAGACGATCGGCTCCCAATTCTTGTAGCAGTTGATAACCTTGAGTTTCGATGCGGGCGATACCGGTCAGTAGGCCATAGAGGAAATCGGCATCGCGATCGGGTCTGGGTGTTAGCCGAGGTAAGAGGTGGGGATCGTTGAAGGGAAATCGTTCCCCGGCTTGGAGTAAAGGATAATAATCGAGATTTGATGATATTGCTGGATTGATCTGCCCACTTAATTCCTGTAACTCTGCATTACTGAAAAAATGGCGCAGCACCGCACCCCCAGTATTTGATGCTCCCCCAGCTAACCAGAGATTGCCCCAGCGGTGGCTATACACGCCGTAGAAAGCATTGGTGATCGGTTTAGTACAGAGCAGCTTTAAAACCAGGGTAGAGCCAAGAGAAGTCACTGCTGCGCCCGGTTGACTAGCCCCAGCGGCGGCGAAGGCCGCGATGCTATCGGTGGTGCCAGCGCAGACTGTGCATGCCGGATTTAGTTGATAAGTGGTGGCGATCGTGGGCAATACTTTCCCCACAACTGTTCCTGGTGCCAGCACAGTTGGCAATAAACCAAACTCAGGAATTGCCTGCAACCATTGAGGATACTCCAAATTCACCGGGTCATAGCCCAGCTTGAGGGCATTGTGATAGTCGCTGTAGCCCAATTGACCATGGAGCAAATAGGCTAGCCAATCGGCTTGATGGAGTAAATGGCGACCTGCCGGAAAATAGGGTTGTTGGGTATACCAGTAGAACTTGGCCAGACTAGAAGTGGTACCGATCGTACTGTGTCCGGCGGGAGCGATCGATTTCACCAGATCTAATACCGACTTGGCTCGATCGTCGTTGTACATCAATGGCTCTGCCAAAGGCTGACCTTCGGCATCACAGAGCAAAACAGTCCCCGAAGTGCCATCAAAGGCAATACGAGTGACCTGGCTTTTGAGATTCACCGGCATTTGGCTGAGCAGCCAAAACAATGCGGTAGCCCAACCCTGCGCATTTTGGCTGACATAATTAGTACTGTCTGACCAGCAGATATTACGATCGTTGTCGATCGCTATTAATCTGGCACCAGATGTGCCAAAATCTATACCCAGAAATAATTTCATCAAATTTGTATCGGAAGTTACAAAAATACCAGTGATAGGAGTGATACAAAACTTTTAACCCCCTAAATCCGAATTTTAAGACTAAATCCGAATTTAAGACTTTGTAGACAAGTACCTAGGAATATTTATGAAAAAGATCGAGGCAATCATTCGCCCTTTTAAGCTAGATGAAGTAAAAATAGCATTGGTCAACGCCGGTATTATCGGCATGACTGTCTCAGAAGTCCGTGGCTTTGGTAGACAAAAAGGTCAGACCGAAAGATATCGTGGCTCGGAGTATACCGTAGAGTTTTTACAAAAGCTGAAGGTAGAAATTGTCGTAGAAGATGCTCAGGTGGACATGGTAATCGATAAGATTATTGCCGCTGCCCGTACTGGTGAGATCGGCGATGGCAAGATTTTTGTCAGCCCTGTTGAGCAAGTAGTTCGAATTCGCACTGGCGAAAAGAATACGGCTGCTGTCTAAACCAGCAAACTTAATTGGCCACACCTCATCTGAGGAGTGGCTGCGAGAGAGGAAGTGGGAAAGAAGTCGGACTTCTTTCCCTTTCTCTTTCTCTTTGCTTCAGGCACCGCCCATAAATCCTGGCCGCTCTTTGAGCTGCTGCATATAGGTGACGACATTGGGATAAGGACTAAGATCGAATTCCTTGATCATCATTGGTGCATAGCCTAGTACAGATCCGACAGCAACATCTGCAGCAGAGAAGGTTTCACCCATTAAGAATGTCTGTTTGCCAAGAATTTCATTGAGCTTACCGAGCAGATGAGGCGTTTCTTTGGCTTGAAATTGGGGGGCAAAGATACCATCACTGAGGGTAGAATTAGCGAAAACAACCCACTGGTTAATGATCGCCACTTTTTCTGGAGTGTTGATATTGGGGTCATGTTTGCTGGCTAAATAGGTCAAGATTGCCCCAGACTCCCAGAGGATAAAGCCATCGTCATCGATCGATGGCACTTTAGAAAAAGGATGAATTGCCACATACGCTGGCTTGAAGTGATCGCCCTCCTTAAGTTCTACCATGACAAACTCATAGGGAATTTTGAGTTCTTCTAGGTACCATTTGACGATCGCTGCGCGGCTAAAGCCGCTACCATAAAGCTTAATCATTTAAATGCCCACTAAAAAATAATAGTTGATTTGTATTATCTCATAAGTTCATCCCAATGGCAAATTGATCAGCCATTTAGGTATTTCTGGATACTTTTTTTGGAATATATACACAAAAAATTGCAAGAGCAATAAACCCACTCAGACCAAATTCTTAAAATCAGTAAAAGCCGCAGCCTACCCCAGATCTCGGTTATAGTCTTGGATCGCCTTCACCGTTAAAGGCTCTCGCTGTAAAGAGCTAATCGCCGCCGCTGTCGCCTTGGCACCAGCGATCGTCGTGACAATGGGCACCTTATAAGTCAACGCTGTGCGTCGAATTAGCCGCCCATCAGCTTGTGCTTCTTCGCCAGAAGGCGTATTGATAATTAGCTGAATCTGCTTATTCTTAATTACATCCACCACATTAGGCCGACCCTCATGGAGCTTCAGCACCAACTCAATTTCTAAACCATGCGCTTGCAGCACTTGGCGAGTGCCTGCGGTAGCGACGATTTTAAAACCTAGCTCAATAAAACTCCGCGCGATCGGTACCGCCGCTTCTTTATCTCGATCGTTTGTGGAAATAAACACCTTACCCGCTGCGGGCAACTGCTGACTAGCCGCCAATTCTGCCTTAGCATAAGCCCGCCCAAAGTCCAGATCAATACCCATCACCTCTCCAGTCGATCGCATCTCTGGCCCCAAGATGGTATCAGTACCGGCAAATTTTTCAAAAGGTAACACAGCTTCCTTCACTGCCATATGGGTAGGAATTACCTCCGTAGTGTAGTTCAAATCAGCCAGAGTTTCTCCCGACATCAACCGCGCAGCATAGCCTGCCAACGGAATCCCCGTCGCTTTAGCGACAAATGGCACCGTCCGGGAAGCCCGAGGATTGGCTTCGATAATATAGACTTGCTCTCCCTGCACGGCAAACTGAATATTCATCAGCCCCAATACTTTTAGCGACTGTGCCAACTGAGTCGTCCAAGTGCGAATTGTAGCTACAGTAGCCTCACTCAAAGAAATATAAGGTAAAGAGCAAGCCGAATCACCAGAATGGATGCCAGCCTGTTCAATATGTTCCATAATGCCGCCAATTACCACCATGCCCGTGTGGTCAGCGATCGCATCTACATCTACTTCGATCGCATTCTCTAAAAACTGGTCAATCAGAATCGGATGATCTGGTTCTACTTGCACAGCATAGACCATATAACGCTCTAGCTCAGCATCAGAATAAACAATTTCCATCGCTCTGCCCCCCAACACATAGGAAGGCCGGACAACTACTGGATAGCCGATTCGATTAGCGACAATCACTGCTTCCTCAAAACTACGGGCAATGCCGTTCTCTGGTTGTTTGATCTCTAGCTGACGCAAGATTTTTTCAAACTTTTCTCGGTCTTCTGCTAGATCGATCGATTCTGGGGTAGTTCCCCAAATTTTGGTAGTTAAAGCCGGATGCTGTTCTAAATAATTCTGAATTGGCACCGCTAATTTTAGCGGCGTTTGGCCACCAAACTGCACAATTACTCCCTCTGGCTGCTCGGCTTCTAAGATATTTAAGACATCTTCTTTGGTTAAAGGCTCAAAGTACAGCCGATCGCTAGTATCATAGTCCGTCGAAACCGTCTCGGGGTTAGAGTTCACCATAATTGTCTCAAAGCCCTGTGCCCGCAGCGCATAAGAAGCATGACAACAGCAATAATCAAACTCAATTCCCTGGCCAATTCGGTTCGGCCCACCACCTAAAATCGCTACTTTCCTTCTACTCGATGGAATCACTTCTGATTCTTCTTCATAAGTGGAATAGTAATAAGGAGTTTCTGCTGCAAACTCCGCTGCACAAGTATCCACTAACTTATAAGCAGGCACCACCCCCAAAGATTTGCGGTAGGTACGCACTTCATCTTCGGTAGTTTTAGTACAGTAAGCAATCTGCCGATCGCTGAACCCTTGGCGTTTAACATCCCACAACCGATCGCGATCTAACCCAGTCAAACTCTGTAGTGATTGCTCAGTGACCAGCAAATCTGCTAATTTATCTAAAAACCAAGGATCAATCCCAGTCAGATCATAGATTTCCTCCACCGTCAAACCCAACAACAGCGCATCCCGCAAACTGAAAACCCGATCGGGGCTAGGAGTACGCAATAAAGTCTTGACCTGCTCTAGAGTAGGTAACACATCTGCTCGATCGCCACCCCAACCAAACCGGCCAATTTCTAGTGATCGGAGCGCTTTTTGAAAAGACTCCTGAAAAGTCCGTCCGATCGCCATCGCTTCGCCCACCGACTTCATTTGGGTCGTTAGAGTAGAACTAGAACCCGGAAACTTCTCAAAAGCAAAGCGGGGAATTTTGGTAACTACATAGTCGATCGTTGGTTCAAATGAAGCAGGAGTTTGTTTGGTAATATCGTTGGGCAATTCATCTAAAGTGTAGCCTACGGCTAGTTTAGCGGCTAACTTGGCGATTGGGAACCCTGTCGCCTTAGAAGCCAACGCCGAACTGCGGCTCACCCGAGGATTCATCTCGATTACAATGTAATCGCCGTTAACTGGGTTCACGGCAAATTGAATATTAGATCCACCAGTCTCGACTCCAATCTCGCGGATAATCTTCAACGAAGCATCCCGCAATCTTTGATATTCTTTATCGGTCAAGGTTTGCGCCGGAGCCACCGTAATCGAGTCGCCGGTATGCACACCCATCGGGTCAAAGTTTTCGATCGAACAAATAATTACTACGTTATCGGCTAAATCTCGCATTACTTCTAGCTCATATTCTTTCCAACCCAGTAGTGATTTCTCGATCAAAATCTGATCCATCGGTGAAGCATCGATCCCCACCTGTGCCAGAATCTCAAACTCTTCTTGGTTGTAGGCAATGCCACCCCCAGTGCCACCCATGGTAAAAGCTGGTCGGGTAATTAATGGATAGCTACCAATTTCAATGGCCACCGCCTGGGCTTCAGCCAAAGTACTAGCGATGCCCGAAGGACATACTGGCACCCCAATCCTGGCCATCGCTTCTTTAAATAACAATCGGTCTTCGGCCATCTCGATCGCCGGTAGCTTTGCGCCGATTAGCTCTACGTTGTATTTTGCCAACACCCCACTTTTAGCCAGCGCTACCGCCAAATTCAGCGCCGTCTGGCCACCCATTGTCGGCAACAGGGCATCGGGGCGTTCTTGAGCAATCACCTTTTCTACAATCTCAGGAATCAGCGGCTCGATGTATGTGCGATCGGCTGTCTCCGGGTCAGTCATGATCGTGGCCGGGTTGGAGTTCACCAAAATCACTTCATACCCTTCTTCCCGCAACGCCTTACAGGCTTGGGTGCCAGAGTAGTCAAATTCACAGCCCTGGCCGATCACGATCGGGCCAGAGCCAAGGATTAAAATCTTCTGTAAGTCGGTACGGCGGGGCATAGCTAAAGCTCAATCTGAATTTGGACTGTACCAAATCTACCAGCATCGGGACGATCTGTGCCCAGCAATTCTCAGATCTAATTAACCATCAGATTGAGATTGTCGCCGACCACGACTGCGAGATTCGCCGCCGCCGCCTTCGGCAGACTGAGTGCGTTGACGACGGGGTTGCTCGCTGTTACTACTTTCTGACGATGACTGCCGAGAACGCCGGGTTCTGGTTTCACCACTACCCCCATCATCCGACTGACTAGCACGGCGACGTGGGGTGGAATCTTCGCTACTGCTAGACGATTCCGATCGACGGGTGCGCTGCCTGGTTGGTTCTGAACGTTCTTGTTGCTCTGGCTCAGATTGTCGTACTCGCCGGGGCTGGCTGTCGCTGGAAGATTCCGATGATCGGCGCGATGAACGACGCGGACTGTCATCAGAGTTTGAACGACTAGTACTGCTGCCATCTTTGCCATCTTCACCTTTTGGTGCCGCCAAAGTCTTCATGACTCCTGGTCGCACTGGGTCAAGCTTGATTTCGGCTTTTTGTTTGGCATAGTTGGGCACGGGGAACTGCTGTACCGGCATGTCTTTGACAGCTTGAGACATAAACCGCCCCCAGGCAGCAGCAGCGGTGCTACTGGCGTTGCCAGTCGGAGCATTATTGTCATTGCCCAACCATACGGCAGTGACCACTTGGGGAATGTAGCCAATAAACCATAGATCCCGTTCTTTATCGGTGGTTCCAGTTTTACCCGCTACCGGGCGACCTGGCAATTGAGCCGGAGCACCGGTACCTTCATTGACTACACCTCGCATTAGAGAAACAGCAATAGCAACATTATTAGCCTCTAAGATGCGCTCAGGATTGAGTTTGTTTTCATATAGCACATTGCCTTTTCGATCAATAATCCGCTGAATGCTATGGACTTTATCGTGCATTCCACCGGTAGGAAAGGTGCTGTAGGCGTTGGCCATTTCCAGCATGTTTACTTCCAAGCCACCCAACGCCAAAGAGTAATAGGGCTTCAACTCCGACTCGATCCCCATTTTGTGCGCCAAATCCATCACTGGCTGAAAGCCTGTATCGATCAAGATTTTGATGGCCACAATGTTAATGGAGTTAGTCAGCGCCCCTCTCATACTGATTGAACCTTTGAAGCTTTTACCAGCATTTTTGGGCTTGTAATTGTCTACCTGAAACGGGGCATCTACGTAAGTTTTATCGGGGCTAATACCACCAGCGATCGCCGTAGTATATAAAATTGGCTTAAAGGTCGAGCCGGGCTGTCGTTTAGCTTGCACCACCCGGTTAAACTGATTTTTTTCAAAATCTTTACCACCCACCATTGCCCGAATTGCGCCACTGCGGGGATCAACCGAGACCAATGCGGCCTGAGAAAAAGATCCCCGGTTGTTGCGCACGGTAGATTGCACCACTTCTTCCGCCAGATCTTGCCAGTGGGGGTTGAGGGTGGTTTCTACTGTCAACCCGCCCTGTGCTAATTCTTTCTTGGAAATATACTTGCCACTTTCTAATTCCTGCTCCACATACTTAGTGAAGTAGCGACCCTGTTGGAATTTTTGCTTGTGTTCTTTGCGTTTTAAACCCAGAGGTGCAGCTTGGGCTGCTTTCATATCTGCCATGGAAATAAATCCGGCTTCCTGCATCCGGCTTAAAACCAGGTTGCGGCGCTCTTGAGCAAATTTTGGACTCTTGAAAGGCGAATATTTATTCGGTGCCGGAGGCAAAGCCGCGATCGTGGCGGTTTCTTGCAAATTGAGCTGGTCAACGGTTTTGCCAAAATAAACCCAGGCGGCATCAGCTACGCCATAAGTACCTTCACCAAGGTAAACCAGGTTGAGATAGCGTTCTAGAATTTGATCTTTGCCAATTTCTTTTTCAATTTTCTGGGCTAGTCGCACTTCCTTGAGTTTGCGGGTAAAGTTCTTATCGTTGTCTAGATAAACCATTCTGGCTACCTGTTGGGTAATGCTACTGGCTCCTTCCGCTAAACCTCTGGTACTAATATTTGTCCAGGCTGCTCGCACCACCCCTTTGTAATCGACACCATCATGCTCATAAAAGCGGCGGTCTTCGATCGCAATAAAGGCGTTTTTAACTCGATCGGGGATCTGCCATAGTTTGAGGGTTTCGCTGGTATCTGAACCGAGCTGTAACAGGTTGGTGCCATCTGAACCCTTGATGGTTAAAGTCCCCTCCCGCGCAAAGCTCAGGGGGTCTTGCATCGAATATTTAGAGACACTTTGATCAATGATTGTCCACCCTACACCTAGGCCGATCGCGGCGGCACCAGTGGTTAGACCTGCCCAAAACAATGGCCGTTTTTGCAAGGGACGCGAACCCGTAAAAGGCCGGACTACCGCTCGGCCAAAACCTGTGACCCCAGCACCGGTAGCCGCAGCAGCGCCCCACACTTTAGACCCGATATTTTTTTGGGGAGTCACTGTTTTGCCTTCGACCGATCCGCTCAGTTCCGGGGTGCTTTCGGCTGGCATAGAGTCTTCTGGCAACCCGCTGGCACTGGTAATATTGGGATCAAAGTCAAAAGGCGAATTCGGCGGCAAGGGCGTTTCGGAGCCAGAATTCTTGCCAGATTTTGAAACCTTGGATGATTTGAGGGAAAATTGCTTGAATCTGGTGAATATGTTCAAAACACTGGCTCCTAACTGAAGTCAAACTTAACGAATTAATACAGACATTTCGGTTGCAATTGTACAGTAAGAACGGTACTTGTTGACTTGCCCACAGCTTAAGTAAGATATAGATAGATAGTTGTGTGTAACCCTTAGCTTTCGCCCATTTTGGAGTACTTTATCATGGCTTTATTACAGATCGGTTTAGTGATTGTTTACCTGGGTGGTGCCTGGACTTTTTGGAAGGGTTTTAACCGCACCCAGTACAGTCGCAGTATTGGTACCCGGATTGGGTTTGCACTTTTGTGGCCAGTCTTATTCGTGGGCAACGCCAGTTTCCGCCGCAACTTTCAAAAGACGCTGCGGGGCGACTAGGGTCATCATAGGCTAATTGTTGTTTTGTCTGGGGATCGATCGCCGTCGTCGTCTAACTGGCTGTGCTGGCTCTTCCGAATTTTCCACTCGGGGTTTTCTTCTTCTCCTCACAGTTGGAGTTGGACTCTGTTCACTAGCAGTTCTGATCCCCGGAGTAGGGACTTCCACCAGTGGAAACAGTGGGGCAGAACTACCGCCATAAGCCGATCGGGGGATAGTACCAGGGAAAGGCGGAAAGGTTAGTCCCTGGAAGAAGGAATAAGTGGGAGTTTTGACAGGGGGCGGCGGAGGCTTAGATTGAGCCATCGCCTCTACTGTTGTCAGGCCAGTTAACCAACCAACTGCCAGACTGCCAGACAGTCTGAGAAATAGCTTGAGAGATTTTTTCATAAGGTTTTGGGCTATTTGAGCCGCGTCGATTCAGATCTAACACCAGATAAATATCATACGTTCGCACAGCCTCTGCGCAGCAGAATCGAATCTCTTTTCTTGATCTTTACTGATCTAGGATTACAATTGATGGCAGAACCTAGTCGATCGACTGGAAGTTTAAAATTATGTCTACTGCTGAGAAGCCCAAAATTTCTGTCCGTCCTCTGCAACGTCGTGATCTGCCAGAGCTAAAACTGGCGCTGGAAAATTCTAGTACCGCCATCTGTCTAAAACAGTTTCAGCAGTCTATCCAAAGAGCCGAACAATGGCCCGGGACAAATGGGCTGTTCGGTCAGTTCTTGGGCACTCCACAGCAGCGCCATTGTCTGTTGGTGTTGGAAAGTGAAAAGCAAATCCTAGGGGCGATTCAGGTATTACCCTTTAATCGATCGCATACTACTTGGCAGGTGGTGTGGGCGCTGCTATATCCACAAACTGCTTCGGCGTTAGATTGTGGATCTCAATTGCTGCGCCACTGCTTCGAGAAAATTGTGGAAGCTAGTAACTGGGTATTGGAAGTAGATATCGAGGACAAAGTTTCTCTGGCTATCTATCGCCAAAATGGTTTTCAGCCTTTGGCTCAGTTAACTTACTGGGAGATCTCCACTGAAATTCTGCGGGAGTTGAGTGAACGCACTCCTGATTTACCCAATCTGCTGCCGGTGCGCAATAACGATGCCCAGCTTTTGTATCAGCTAGATACTGTGTCGATGCCGCCTTTGTTGCGTCAGGTGTTCGATCGACAGGTACATGATTTCAAAAGCGGCGTGCTGCAAAAAGCCCTAGAACGAGTAGCGGCTCAACTCAATCCTTCCCAAGATGAGAGCTATTACGTTTTTGAGAGTCAACGCAAAGCAGCGATCGGCTTTTATAGCCTGGAGTCCACCAACAGTGCCCACAGTTGCAATTTAACAGTGCATCCAGCCTATACCTGGCTGTACCCAGAGCTAATGGCTCAGATGGCAGGGTCTTGTCAGCGTCGTAATTCTCATTTACCACTGCAACTAGTCTCGGCAGATTACCAACCGGAACGGGAAGAATATCTGCAAAAAATTGGCGCTCAACGCACCAACCACAGTTTGTTGATGTCTCGATCTGTCTGGCATAAGGTGCGGGAAGCCAAGCATATTTCTCTGGAAGGATTGCAGCTTTCGGATGTGCTTTCTGGCTTGCAGCCCTCCCGCAGTCCGATCCCTAGCCGTTGGGAGTCGCCAGAAACGCCAATAAGTGATGATCGGCAAGACCGTCCTGGTCAATAACCAATTCTTAATCTATTTTCCCGGCCATCTGTCGCAACGGGTGGCTTTTTGATACAGTAAAGAAATGTAAATATATTCTGAGCAATTGCAGCAGTTTTCTCATATTGGGATCTGTTGACGGTTGTACTATTTTTAAATAACCTTCTTGAAATGACCATAAGCCGCCTATTTTCGTCTGTGATCGCAGTTGTTTTCAGTCTGCTGATCTTCGTTGCTCCGGCCTACGCCTACGACAACCCAGATCTTTTGCCGAAAGAGCAAACACCAATTATTGATTTGGCGAAAGCACTCACCCCTTTCCAAGAAGAACGTCTGACCAAAGATATTACGGCGTTTGAGGCTGAGACTGGCTGGAAACTCCGGGTTTTGACTCAGTTCGATCGAACTCCTGGCCGCGCAGTGAAAAAGTATTGGGGCTTAGATGACAAAAGCGTGCTGTTGGTTTCCGATTCGCGGGGCGGTAATATTTTGAATTTCAATGTGGGGGATGAAGCTTACCACATGATGCCTCGGACTTTTTGGATTGAGTTGCAGACCCGCTTTGGGAATCTTTACTATGTGCGCGAACATGGTGAAGATGGGGCAATTTTAGATTCTTTAGATACAGTGAGAACTTGTTTGGCGAAGGGTGGCTGTACGGTGGTGCCCGGTCTACCCCAAGAGCAATGGTTGCTGACGTTGGTCAGCTCAATTTTGGGTGGGGTAATTTGTGGAGTGGCGGCACAGCCCCGCAAAGAAGGTCAAACTTTTGCTTGGCAGTGGGCGCTGATTTTTTCGCCGCTGTGGGGTATTTTGTTTATTGCTTTTGGTGTGGCTCCGGTAATTACTCGTACTCAAGAGTGGCTACCGTTGGTCAGAAATGTGGCTGGTTTTGGGATTGGGCTATTGGTGGCTTACCTGTCACCCAGTTTTTCTAGTTCGATGTCTTCAGAAAACGAAGGTTAGGCAAAATTCGTCAGTACCTCATCCGCCAATCTCGAAAATTTCCACGGACATAACAGCCACTGTAACAATCTATGGTTTTGATAAATTCCATCGGAAGGGCGTATGCAATACGCCCCTACCGATGGAATCGATGGATCTTGATGTTCGCTTTGAAAAACTTGAACTTGATTGTGGCTTAAACGAACCGTATTGCAAGGAACCTGATCGAACCTACTTGCTATTGTGAGTCTTGAAGCATGATAATTATCAGTCTGTATGTTTTCACGAAAAGATTTCCAATACTCATGATTTCTTTCAATGGTTTGAATTTAGTTGCTTTGGTGCGCGATCGAGAGTTATAGCCGGTCAGCGCTAAACCTTTGATCTATCTATACACAGCCAAGTAATATATCTAAACCATTCGGAGCATCATGGCAGAATCATATCTCATCGACAAACTTAACTCTGTCGAACAAACTTTTAACGAACTTACTCGCAAGCTAGCCGACCCCGATATCTCCAAAGACCCGCCAGAACTACAGCGGGTAGCTAAAGCTCGATCGGACTTAGAAACCGTCGTCAACACTTACGAAGACTGGAAAAAAGCCCATGACGACCATGCAGAAGCGCGGCAAATCGTCAAAGACTCTGGTGCTGATCTAGAGATGCAGGAACTAGCTGCCATGGAAGCAGATGAGTTGGAAGACCGCATTGCAGCCTTAGAAACCAAGCTAAAAGTCTTGCTGTTACCCAAAGACCCCAACGATGAAAAGAACATCATGTTGGAAATTCGGGCAGGTACCGGTGGCGATGAGGCCAGCATCTGGGCAGGGGATCTGCTGCGGATGTATTCCCGTTATGCCGAAACCAAGCGCTGGAAGGTGGCTTTGGTGAGTGAGTCGCTAGCTGACATGGGCGGCTTCAAAGAAGTCGTGCTCGAAATTCAGGGCGATATGGTGTATAGCGAACTGAAGTTTGAGGCTGGGGTACATCGGGTACAGCGCGTACCGGCAACTGAGTCTGGCGGGCGGGTGCATACTTCTACGGCCACAGTGGCGATTATGCCCGAAGTGGATGAAGTGGAAATCTACATCGACCCCAAAGATATCGAAATGAGTACGGCCCGATCGGGTGGTGCTGGTGGTCAAAACGTGAATAAGGTAGAAACTGCTGCTGATTTATTTCACAAACCCACCGGCATTCGGATCTTTTGTACCGAGGAGCGATCGCAGCGCCAAAACAAGGAGCGGGCGATGCAAATTTTGCGGGCAAAGCTTTACGATATTAAGCTCCAAGAGCAGCAGGCCGAGGTGACTTCACTGCGGCGGAATCAGGTAGGGACAGGTTCTCGATCGGAGAAAATTCGCACTTATAATTACAAAGATAGCCGTGCCACTGATCATCGTTTGGGGCGTAACTTTAACCTAAGCAGTGTTTTAGAGGGTGATATCGAGGAAGTTATTCAAAGCTGCATCTCTCAAGATCAACAAGAGCGTTTAGCCGAACTGGCTGCTTCCACCAGCGAAAGTTAATCTGACCACCTTAATTCCCCTCCCTTGGAGGGGTGGGGTGGTCTTCCGTTGTAAATCCAACTATTGATCAATGCCTACTCGTGGTCGTTCTCCGCAGCACAGAGAGCACCAAGTCCTTTTACCACATTGGCTTCACCTAGACGATCACCAATTTGTTGAAATATTTTGATCGCGTTCTGGTAATTCTCTAGCGCTGCTGTGCTTTGTTTGAGAAATTGCTGGACATCTCCGATCGCTTTTAAAGTATGAGCTTCGCCTGAATGATCGCCAATTTGTTGATAAATTTTGATGGCATTCTGGTAATTCTCTAGCGCTGCTGTGCTTTGTTTGAGAAATTGCTGGACATCTCCGATCGCTTTTAAAGTATGGGCTTCACCCAGATGATCGCCAATTTGTTGATAAATTTTAATGGCAGACCGATAATTAGCTAGGGCTTCTGTATTTTGGTATATTCTTTTTTGTGAATCACCCATTGCCTGTAAAGTATCTGCCTCGCCTTGAAGATCTTCAGCTCTTTGATAATTTTCTAAAGCCCGCTCATAAAAATCTTGTGCTAAAACAAACTCATTTTGAAAGACATATACTTCAGCTAAACCACTAACAGCATTAGCTAGCTCTATAAAATCATTAGATTTTAAACGTGTAATACCCAACATAAAATAGTCTTTAGATGACTGGATATTTATAGAGGGATCAACAGTGCGATCATTAATCGCTAACTGATAAAAAGCTTGCCCAGTACGCAAATACATTGAACTAAGCAAAGGACTATCTGGGTTATTTTGCTCTAACGATGACACAATATTCAGTAGGTCTGGTAATGGGATTGTTTCGGATGCTGCATTATTTCTGATTTCTGCTGGTTGTGTTGATGCAGTCAAATTCAATATTTGATTATTTTCAGGAGTAGCTTTAAACTCAAATACATCTTGCCGCCAACTCCAAAAATCTGGGGCTTGACGAATTATTTTCTTCACTAAATTATTGCTTACCCATACAATGATAGGAAACTTAAACTTCCGGAACGATTCTCTAGTCCATTGTAAATAACCAAAAAATTTCTCCAAATTAGAACGTGGATCATCATCAGTAGCTGTTGATGACTTAAATGATGAGATTTTCTCTAAACCTAAAACTGTTACAACAACTGCCCCACCCGTCTGTAAATATGCATCACTTTCCACTAGGTTTCCGACCGCTCTCCGAATATTTGGTTCAGTTTGAGATACTTCCACTCGATACGATCGAATAGTAGGCAATAATTCTTTCTCATATTGATCAATTATTTCTAACTGCAATTCTGGACCATCACAAATTGCAAAAATAACTCCCATTTTACCTTGAACAGCTTCGATGGTTACGATTAATCCATCATAGGAATTTTGATTCTCTTTTTTAATGTCAGCTAATGAACTTTTCATACAGCCCCCATTAGGTAATTATTTTCTTGCGTCGCATTAAATCAATCACGATCGGATGTAAATCATACCAAACATCATCATTGCGGTATTCTAAAATATACAAGCCATGCAATAAAGTCAAGAATTCTTGCTGCTGAACATCTTTAGGCAAGTTGCTTTTACCAACTTTCTCTAAGATCTGGTAATCCGACTCTCCCAAAGGTCTTTCAAAATCTAAACGCATATCTTTAAAAGCTTCTGCAAAGACATCGAGAGTGATTTTAATATTACTGCGGCTTAGATCTTGCCGGATATCGGTAAGACAAATACGACAACAACGCACCATGATTCTAATCAGCTCACGGAGAACTCCACCGCTGGCCAAAGCAATTTTATTAATTACTTCTAGCTCCATGATTTCTTCAATTTTGATTAGTTCATCTGTTAAACGCTTCCGCAAAACCTCTGCCAGTTTTTCTACTACCACTGTTTGATATTGATCATCTCCTTTCACTCGATCGCCCCTAGCATAAATCTTACTCACTGCCATTTCTGTAATGCCATCATCAGTTTCTGTAGTTAAAACACTCATGATTCGAGTATCTCTCAAGGCTGCAATTGGCAAAGTATAGATAATTGCAAAATTTGGTAGAAACAAAGATTTAATATTATCCTGAAATATTCTTCTGGCTACCGACATATCTAATTTATCTAAATCATCAATAATTACTAATGATTTTTTCTTGGAAACCATTTGAATTGTCGCAGCAATCTCATTTAATTTTGCTACCAAATCTTTGATATTTGGCTCAAATTCTTTGCGAATATCTTCTCTCATAGTCCTTTCAGCCCCAATTTTCAGGACTACCATTTTCCAGAAATCCACTCCCACTTCTCCTTTAACAGAATTGACCTCACTTTCTGTTCTGGTATAATGGGAAAACCATTTAGCAAAAGATTTTGCGGTTGCAGGAGGTACGACAATACCTTCTAAACTCGCTGAACGAAGTAAATTTATGCCTGTGGCAAACAAAATCTCCACATGGTTTACTGACGATCGATCAGACATTTCAGCAATCGAAAAGCGCGTAACAAAATAATCATCTTGGAGTTGGCGAGCTAGCTCGGCCAATAGCGTAGACTTGCCACAGCCAGTATGACCAGTGAACATAATCTTGCTGTCTTGAGCATCGCTATCACGAATCAGACTGTCTAGCCGAGCCAGGGTTGCACCACCATAATCCACACCCAATCTCTCCAGATCTCGATCGGTGATCAATGGATCAAGTGATAGATTCCGCAAGGCACGCTGAAACTGAATAATAGAAGGATGTTCGGAAGCTTTCATGAAAAATGCCCAGATGAAAAATGCCCAGAGCGGGGCAATGCCTTATTATATCGGGCGAATCGCAATTTACAATCGATCGAACACCAGCTACCAAACCTTACGAAAAGTTAAGGAATATTTCATTTCTGGTGCTGCGTCCCTCGATCAACCACCCTCAACCAAAGTCCGTGCTAACATTTCCGCTTGTAGGATTATTTTTTAGCATACAGAGATAAAGCCGTGATATTGAGAGTTGCTGTTGTTGGTGGTGGTCCCGCAGGTTCTTGCGCGGCGGAAACCTTAGTTCAAGCCGGAATTGAAACCTATTTAATCGAGCGGAAGCTAGATAACGCCAAACCCTGTGGTGGCGCGATTCCCCTCTGCATGGTGGAAGAGTTTAATCTGCCCCCAGAAATCATCGATCGCAAAGTGCGCAAAATGAAGATGATTTCCCCTTCTAACGTAGAAGTGAACATTGGCCACACGTTGAAGGATGACGAATATATTGGCATGTGTCGCCGGGAAGTGATGGACAGCTATCTGCGAGACAGAGCAGAAAAGCTCGGAGCCAAGCTAATCAATGGCACCGTTCATAAAATTGAAATTCCCAGCAACGACACCGACCCTTACGTATTGCACTATGCCGACCACAGTAACGGCCAAGTAGCGGGCAACGCCCAAGTATTAAAAGTAGACATGATCATTGGTGCCGACGGTGCCAACTCCCGCGTGGCCAAGGCGATCGATGCTGGTGATTATAAATACGCGATCGCTTTCCAAGAAAGAATTAAGCTGCCCGAAGACAAGCTGGCCTACTACGAAGAACTAGCTGAAATGTATGTGGGTGATGATGTTTCCCCCGATTTCTACGCTTGGGTATTCCCCAAATACGACCACGTTGCCGTAGGTACCGGCACCATGAGTCCCAATAAAGACAGCATCAAGCGTCTACAAGCGGGAATTCGCGCTAGAGCTGCTCACCGCTTAGAAGGCGGTCAAATTATTAAAGTTGAAGCTCATCCTATTCCAGAGCATCCCCGTCCTCGCCGGGTAGTTGGTCGGGTGGCCTTAGTTGGTGATGCAGCGGGCTATGTTACCAAGTCTTCTGGTGAAGGAATTTACTTCGCCGCTAAGTCTGGCCGGATGTGTGCCGAGGCGATCGTGGAGTTGTCGGAAAATGGCGCACGGATACCTTTAGAGCGAGAAATTAAGAATACTTACATCAAGCGTTGGGATAAAGCTTATGGCTTGACTTATAGAGTTCTCGATATTCTGCAGAAAGTCTTCTACAGATCTGATGCTGCCAGAGAAGCGTTTGTGGAAATGTGCGATGACATCGATGTGCAGAAGCTAACTTTCGACAGCTATTTGTATAAAACTGTGGTTCCGGCTAATCCATTGATCCAAATGAAGATTACCGCCAAGACGATCGGTAGCTTGCTGCGTGGTAACGCTTTAGCCCCCTAGTTAAATCAATATAAAAAAAGTTCCACTGATGAAATTAAATCAGTGGGACTTTTCTTTGACTAGGTAATACGAAGGATTGCGAAAAATGTCTCTTGGCTAATGGAGTCATAGCTAAATAACGTCAGGAATATTGGTCAATTGAAGAAGTTGAGAAAAATAGGGAAATATTTGTTGTTAGTTTTGGCCGGAATCTTTGCTGTTGCCCTGATCGGTGCTTTTACACCGACTAAATGGTTTTATGGCAAGCAAGCTGATTGTACTGTGTCAATTTATATTAGTAATGTCAATAATTTTCATGCTGAGATAATTTTGCCGGTGAGCAACAAAGCCTTTGACTGGCGACAGCAGCTAGATTTACAGCAATTGGGTCAAGATGCTGACAAGTATAAATATTTGAGTTTTGGCTGGGGCGATCGAAATTTCTTTATGAATTCTTCTTTTGACCCCATCACTATTTTTGATGTGTTATTTCTTCCTGGGCCAAGTGTGATGCATGTTTGGGGGCATACTGAGCCAAAGTTACAGTTGGGTAAAGGCTTTGAACTAAAACAGATAAATTTGAGCAAAGCTGAATATTTGCGCCTGACCCAATTTATTAATGATAGCTTTCAGCGATCTGCTGAAAATCAAATCACTTATATTAAGCAAGGGCTATACCTAAACAGTGCCTTTTATGAAGCCAAAGGTAGTTATTCTATTTTACGAACTTGCAATGCTTGGACTGCTGAAGCGCTAAGATTCGCTAATGTGAATACACCTATCTGGCCTGCCCTTGCTCCGGCAGTGATGAAGCAAATTGACTGTGACTGTGATAAAGCCCTGCGAGATTTATATGATAAAAGCATTCACCATTAATTTGAGGGTATAGGGTCTGGCATTATAGCGATTTTATCGATCAAAAAAATCCATTGAGATTGCGGCTGTTTTTCGCAGCAGATCTAGTCCATTTATCTTTCCAATCAAACCGATCAACTGTGTAAATGCCGGTCGAATAATTAATGCGACATCCGCAAAATTCAAATGCCCGGTTAATGGCAACATCATTCTTTGGAGGTTGGCCTTGACTTCTAGCTGGTCTATTCGTAGTTTATCCCTATGCATAATTTCATCATATTGACTACGCATGGTTCTATTTTTGGGTCTAAATTTATCTCGATCGGAATTGATGAGCAATAGCTCTTTGCCTGTATAGTCAGTGTTAATTCCATCCACGAATGCGCCATCAAAGTTGACGGCTTTAGAAATGTGCTGATCTTGACCACAGGCAATAAAGCTGGCGGCTCCCCCGATCGAATGTCCGACGGCAAATATTTTGCTGGTGTTGATTTTTTGATATAAAAAGGAATTTTCATCAGAATTTAGTTCGATTGCTGTGTCCACCAGGATCGAGATATTACTTGCTTGCTGGCTGCTGATTTTGGCTAGTGATGCATCAAATAGATCGGCATCTGTAAATACATCTTTCTCAATTGTGTTAAATTTCACTTGTGACCCATTAGTTAGCAATGTTACAGCACTAGTACCGGGGTGATTGATGCCAATGACTATAAAGCCATGGCTGGCAAATTCTAAAAGATAGAAGGTGTTGATCCAGTTTACGCCGCCAAAACCTGGCGAGAAGAGAATAAGCGGGAATGCTGTTGAAGATTGGTCGAGGGTGGCATTGAAGAATGCCGGGGTCATCACCCTTCCTAGATAAAGCCTATTAAAAATCAATTTAATTAAAGGGTTTAAGTCAGTGGTCATTACCGATAAGGTGCGCCCGATATTATCGATGTAAGGGCTATTAACTCCTGTGGAGTCATTCGTTGGATACCAAACTTTAGCAATGATCCCTATATGACTGGTTGAATTCCAAGTTAGCTCAGTGGTGCCCACTGGCCATTTACCTGAAGGTAGTGGAAAGGGTTTGGCAAGGATTAGCCAAAAAGGCAATATAACAATGCCAGCAACAAAAGCAGTCAAGAAAAATACAAGCATAGCTATTAGTAATGATTTTTCCTAAAAGGTTTGAGAATAGAGAAATGTAAGTAGCTAACAGTACTTCTTGACAGTCACTTAATCAGTCCAAATTCATACCAATTTATTCCAAATTGTGACATCATCAAGTTTACGAATAAATCTTCATCTTTGTCAAGCGATTATTATCTCTTTTATCAACCTCAGCAAACTTAAAGGCATCTTAGATGCTCAGTTTAAAAATGGAAAAATCGTCACAATCAATATCGATTTACCTAATGAAGAATTGTCAGAGAGCAGTGATCCTTGGATTGACAACATCGGCCTTTTTCAAGATGATCCAACTTTTGACGAGTTTTTATCGGAGGTAAACGATTATCGTAATGAAGTTGACAAATCAGAGGCTCATTCATGACGGTCTATTTACAGCCGCCTTACCTTAACATTTTCACTATTCTCTCAATTGGAAATTTTGGCATACGACATGTCGGCTGATAATTATTTTCGACAATTTCGGCAGATGGGAATTAGGATTGGAACCCAAGATCTCCGCATTGCTTCGATCTCCTTAGTTCATAAGGCCATTGTTGTCACCCGGAATCGCAAAGATTTTGATCAAGTTCCAAACTTAATAATCGAAGATTGGTCTTTGTAGGAGTCATTTGGTGTCAACAGCTAATCCTTTGCGTCATAGACTCCAACAAAAGCGTGGGCAACAGCGGGTCGAACTGACATCACCCAGCTTTCGCCTGCACCACCGCCAACTGAGTGCGATAGATATGTACTTGATCGGTCAAACCTGCAATTCCTGGAATATCGTGATCATAGAGTCTAAACCCTTGACCGATCGATTTGGTCAAAACATCTGAGGCAAAACCCTGGTAATACACTGGCACTGGGCGATTGCTGTGATTCCCCCAGCCATATTCACCAGAATATTTAGCTTCGATCATACCGCCCCATAAACTACCGTAAAATTCGTGGATTGAGGAGTGGAGAGATATTGCTCCAAAATCTGGTTGTGAAGTCATCAAAACCGGTTTCCAATGAATCATTCCATAAATTGGGTATTTAGGCGGACAAAGCATCTTATTCCTCAATTTGCCATAGATCATGTTGATCGCCAGTGGCCAGCATCCGCTTAGGCCGCAGCACCAACACCAACTGACCAACGATCGGCTCACTGGGCAGAGTAGCAAAGTAATCAATCACCAACTCGCCTGATCGATCAACCATAAAATATTTAAAATCATTCCACTCTGTCACACCCCGATCGACCAACATCAGCAACTCTTCATCTTCGTCAGCATCCTTGATCAAATCCTGATTGGTCATAAATACCACAATGGGATCGATCGCCGATACTACCATCTGCCAACCAGGTAAACCCACCCAGCGCTGCCAAGTCGTATTTACCAAACTAAAAGCACCCACTGCTGTCGCCCTCGGAATCGCCGCTACATCTGTTGCTTTTAAAGGCAACTTACCCGCCACCGGCAAAAATCTCGGTAACTCCTCATCACTTTCCAAACGATACAGTGGCAACTTGGGATTAGCCCGTTCTGTTTGACTCAAGCTACCCAATAACTTCTCGATCTGTTGGCGAGCAGTATTACTATGGGCAAACAACAACCCCCGCGCCACTAGACGAGTCTTTTCCATTAAGTCATGCTGCTGACTGGCATATCGCCAATACTGATAGGCCACCGCATCCCCAGGATGATCGGTAAAACCAGTAGGTAACTGACGTAAATCAGCATAGTCTTTGGCAGCTTTGGCCACTTCCTTGGCCACTTCCGAATTAAAACTGCGATCGACCAAAAAATCGGCTACGGCGGCTCGATCTTTTTTGCTCAAAATCCGCAATTCATACAAACTATCACTACCGATTCTGGTGAAATGAGTGGTGGTAGCAGGTTGCACCCCCACTTCTGCCATACTGGCAAAAACCTGAGCAGCTACCATTAACTGGTTCTGATGAATCGGCTCAAAACCACTGGCCTCAAAAATTTGCTGTTGAGTATAGCCATTTTTCTGCAACTGCTGACAATCTTGGCCCCACTCCACCCAAGTTCCTTCTTTGCGGCGTAGACGCAGCAAAACAACTTCAGGATTAAACTCGACAGATGGCTCGGTAGATGGTGCGGGGGTAATATCGTTCACAGTATTTTTGCAGATTGAGTTAATAATTTTAGGCGATCGGGCGGCTCAACCAGCAGAGCAGCGCCAAAATAGCATTGATCACATAGAAAACACCAACTACTTGGGTTTCTTTCCAGCCACCCAGTTCTAAATGATGATGAAAAGGAGCCATCCGTAACAAGCGCTTGCCTTTGCCATCAGCATCTTTGGTGGCTTTGTAATAGCCCACCTGGGCAATTACCGACAGGGCTTCGATGAAGAAAATACCGCTGATTACAAATAGCGCCCATAGATTGTTGGTCAAAATTCCGGCGGCACCCAAAGCACCACCTAGTGCCAAGGAGCCAGTATCACCCATAAACACCCGCGCTTTGTTGCGGTTATGTACCAAAAAGCCCAGATATGCCCCACTCAGGCAAATACAAAAAATCGAAACCGCTGGATATTTCATACCGGTAACAGCGGCCATGGTCAGCAGAGCGATCGCCCCCGTTCCACCCGCTAGCCCATCTACCCCATCAGTCAGGTTGGTAGCATTGCTTTCTGCCAACAACACAAATACCGCCAGTCCCCAAAACAGCAAGCCTAAAGGCAAAGAAATACCCCAAGGCAAAGCCACCGAGGTAATTCCTGTAGGCTTAGTGAAATAGACCCACAGGCAAAACAGCGCGGCTGCTCCTATTTGCAATCCAAGTTTGCCCTTGGGGGTCAAGCCTTCGTTTTTGCGGTTACTCAAACTTTTCCAGTCATCCACCCCCCCGATCGCCAAATAACTGGCCGTCATCAACGAAAGTGCCACCACATCTAGGTTAAACCGCGACCAAATAATCGCAATCAACAGACCCGTCGGCACCACAAACACACCACCCATAGTGGGGGTGCCAGCTTTTTTTAAATGAGCCTGTGGGCCATCTTCGCGAATAAACTGCCCCATTTTGAGTTGACTGAGTTTTGGTACAGCGATAAAACCCAAGGCAGCTACGGCTGCGGCTGTGACCGCAAAAGGTAATAACAGTGAAGTCCCCAATCCGTGATTGAACCGGTAATCGAGCAAGGCGGTGACTGCGGTCAACACCGCACCCAAGGTATACAGTAATTGGGCACCAGTTGGGGTGAAGCCACTGCTAGGGGAAACGTTTTCGTTCATAACTGAGGAAGGTGGATGGTCTAGAATTTTGGCTAGATTTAACTAGTCATCGTCATCATTATTGGTGTTGCTGCTGTCATCATCATCATTAGCACTGTCGTACTCACCTTCCATCAGGTCGTCGGCAAAGTTATCCGGCGGAAATTCTGGTTGAGTAGTATCTCGATCATCTCGATCGATCAAGCGACCCTGAGCTTCTAACCAGTCTAAAATTGATGTTTCTCTCCTGACCGGAATAACTGGGGCAGGTTGAAAGCGAGGACGCTCGGTAAGAGCAGGATTATTGAAAGGTTCGGACATGGTTTGACATCTCCCAGAGTTGGCCGGTATCAAGTTTAGCACCTGGGTCACGCCAAAGTGTCGATCGATCATGCAGATCTTGTCAAACAACTAAAAATATGGCGATTTGTAACCCGGACAAAAAATACTGGGCAATCTGCCAAACATTGTGGTAAATTGCTGATATCTGCGGACGTGGCGGAATTGGTAGACGCGCTAGATTTAGGTTCTAGTATCTTTGATGTGAGAGTTCGAGTCTCTCCGTCCGCATTGTTTAGATTGTAAGTAAGGGCAGGTGAAATTTTGAATGTGCGCGGTAGAAAAGTACGCATAGCAAGGAATACCCTGTCTTATACCGGGCGTAACTCCAAGCCTCGGATGTCACGGCGGCGTGCTCTACCCGCTCACTTTTTGGCACCAGACGACAGTTTGGCAGAATCTAGTCAGCAATCCATGGTGTATCCGGGTCTGGTAGATGAGTTCGAGCCAGACGAAGACAACGAAGACTTGCCAGAGATCGCGTACTTCTGGGATTAGGCTGGCACTTTTGGATATTTATCAACTCGCTCTGCGTCCACTATTATTTGATGTTTTCCAGGCCGACCCCGAACAGGTGCATCGGTCTTCTTTGGGTTTTTTAGCAACACTTGATCGCAGTAATTCCCTCTGGGCTACCACCTTAAAGGCTAGTTGGCGGCAATTGTTTTGCCTAGAAGATCGGCGTTTGCAGCAAACCCTTTGGGGCAAAAACTTTCCCAACCCGATCGGCCTAGCGGCTGGATTTGATAAAGACGGAGTCGCACCAGGCATTTGGCCAGATCTGGGGTTCGGCTTTGCCGAGTTAGGCACGGTTACTTATCATCCCCAAGCTGGCAATCCCCAGCCCCGCTTATTTAGACTCCCTGGCGATCGAGCAGCCTTAAATCGGATGGGCTTCAATAATTTGGGCAGCGATTCGATGGCCGCTAGATTACGAGATCGGCCAAGCAGTTCTTACCCTCTGGGGATCAACCTAGGCAAGTCTAAAATCACCCCAGAAGCCGAAGCTGCCACCGACTACGCGGGCAGCTTTGAGCGGCTGCAAAACTGCGGCGACTATTTTGTGGTGAATGTCAGCTCACCAAATACACCAGGACTGCGCAATCTACAAGCAGTAGACTTACTGGCAGAAATTGTCACCGCGATCCAAAAAGTAGATCCCCAGTCTGGTCGCCCTCTATTGGTCAAAATTGCTCCAGACTTAGCCTGGGAAGATATTGCAGCGGTGGTCAAGCTCTCCCAAGAAATGGGCTTGGCCGGGATTATTGCCACCAACACTACAATCGCCAAAGCTCAACTCCAAACCAAGATCCTCCCACAAACCGGCAATCTACTCATAGATGAAGCTGGTGGTATCAGTGGTGCGCCTTTACGAGATCGATCCACCGCAGTAATTAGGTTTATTCACCAAACTAGCCAAGGTCAACTGCCGATTATTGGTGTCGGTGGAGTCTTTACCGCCCAAGATGCCTGGGATAAAATCACAGCGGGTGCTAGTCTGGTGCAACTGTATACTGGCTGGACTTATGAAGGCCCTTGGACAGTTCTGAGAATTCTGCAAGGATTGCTAGATCGATTAGAAGCCCATGGTTTAGAGCATATTGGACAAGCTATCGGGTACCAATCGCCCCCAATCACCGATGATAATACACTGTAACCATTCTCACCGCTGCCATCATGACCGACGATGCCATTCTCCAAAATCTCAACACCGTCGGTAAATATAGCCAACAGCGCCCTATATTGGCCGCGATCGACATAGGTACCAACTCCCTGCACATGGTGGTGGTAGAAATCAAGCCAGAACTTCCGGCATTCAGCGTCATTGCCCGCGAAAAAGACACTGTGCGTTTGGGCGATCGAGACCCCATCACCGGGAATCTCAATCCGGCCATTATGGACAAAGCGATCGCCGCTCTGGGACGCTACCAAACTATTGCCAAAAGCTTAGGTGCCCGAGAAGTAATTGCAGTGGCGACTAGTGCTACCCGCGAAGCCCCCAATGGCCGCGAATTTATCGATCAGATCGATCGAGAGCTAGGACTTAAAGTAGATTTAATTTCTGGGGTAGAAGAAGCGCGGCGGATTTATTTGGGGGTGTTGTCAGGACTGGAGTTCAACAATATTCCGCGCATTTCGATCGACATTGGGGGCGGCTCCACCGAAATGATTTTGGGAGACAGCGAAGAACCCCGTACCCTCAGCAGCACTAAAATTGGGGCGGTGCGCTTAACAAGTGAGCTAGTCACTACTGACCCAATTAGTGACAAGGAATTTATTTATCTCCAAGCCTATATCTGTGGTCAATTAGAACGGGCGATCGAAGAGATCAAAGCCTGTCTTAAACCAGGAGAAACACCCCAAATGGTGGGAACTTCTGGCACGATCGAAACAGCTTGTTTGGTGATTGCCCGCGAGAAAACTGGGGTGTTACCCAGCAGGCTGCATGGCTTTCAGCTCCAGCGCCGCGATGTGGAGCAACTAGTCCAAAAACTCCGACGGCTAAATTTGACCGATCGTGCCCAAATTCCTGGCCTCTCGGAACGCCGAGCCGAAATTATTCTGCCGGGATTAATGGTGCTTTTACATGCCATGACGGCTTTAGAGATGGAAAGCTTAGTGCTCTGTGAACGTAGCCTGCGGGAGGGGGTAATTGTAGATTGGATGCTGGCGCATGGCCTAGTGGAAGATCGGTTGCGTTACCAAAGTTCAATTAAAGAACGCAGCACCCTCAAAATTGCTGATAAATACGGAGTTGATATTTTGCATGGCCAAAAAGTGGCCGAGCTAGCCGTAGAGATCTTTAACTTTCTGCAAATTAATAGCTTGCATACCCACCCCCCAGATGCCCGCCGCTATCTGTGGAGTGCTGCAATTTTGCACAACAGTGGACATTTTGTTAGTCATTCCGCCCATCACAAACATTCCTATTACTTAATTCGCTATGGTGAGCTGTTGGGCTACAACGAGCTAGAAATTGAAATCATTGCTAATTTGGCTCGCTATCATCGCAAAACAATGCCCAAGAAAAAGCATGAGAACTATCAAACTTTATCCCGAGAAAATCGGTTATTGGTAACGCAATTAGGTGCTATTCTGCGGGTGGCTATTGCCCTCGATCGGCGGACAATTGGGGCAGTGAAAGAAATCAAATGTGATTTTCATGCCCCCAGCAGAACTTTTAATTTACAGATAGTACCTACGACTGCGGGTGATGATTGTCAGCTAGAACTCTGGAGTCTAGATTTCAAAAAAGCCTGGTTTGAGCAAGAGTTTGGGATGAACTTAGTGGCACAAGTGGCTAGTTAAAGTAGTCTCACCATTAGGTGATACCCAGCCCTGAATCTAACAATGACAACTGAGCATCTACCACCGCCCAGTCACCCAAATGCCGTCGGGCAGCATCGGTGACTACTCGGCCTCGGGGAGTACGCTGTAGATAGCCAATTTGCAGTAAGTATGGCTCATAAACTTCTTCGATCGTCTGGCGATCTTCTCCCGTAGCCGCAGCCAAAGCTTCTAAACCCACCGGGCCACCATTAAATTGTTCGATCGCCGTCTGTAACAGCAATCGATCGATCCAGTCCAGCCCACGCGGATCGACATGATAGATGGCCAGGGCTTCTGTGGCCACAGCTTCGGTGATCTGGGCATGTTTGCGCACCTGCATAAAATCTCGCACTCGTTTGAGCAACCGATTAGCAATCCGAGGTGTACCTCGGGCGCGCCGCGCAATCTCAGCCGCCCCCTCTGGTGCGATTGGGACTTTTAATAGGGCGGCAGTGCGAGTCACAATTTCGGTGAGTTCGCTTACTTCATAAAAACGCAAGCGTTGAATCAGACCAAATCGATCGCGCAATGGTCCTGTTAAAGACCCGACCTTGGTTGTCGCACCCACCAAAGTAAACTTGGGCAGCGGAATACTGCGGGTTTTGGCCGTGGCTCCTTTACCGATTGTAATATCCAACCGAAAATCTTCCATCGCCGGATACAACAGCTCTTCGGTCATCCGCGACAGCCGATGAATTTCATCGATAAACAAAATATCCCCAGGTGCCAAGCTCATCAAAATGCCCACAATATCACGGGGGCGTTCTAAAGCCGGGGCGGAAGTGATTTTGCAATTTACTCCCATCTCAGTTGCCAAAATCAAAGAAATTGTGGTCTTCCCCAACCCCGGCGGCCCATAGAGCAATAGATGATCTAAAGATTCTTGCCGAGCCGTAGCCGCCTGCATGGCAATCTCTAACACCCCTTTCAGATCTTTTTGACCAATGTATTCACTTAATTTGTGGGGGCGGAGTCCTTCATCTTTTTCTTCGGCTTTTTCTTCGATCGACTTGGCTTCGGCCTTCAGCAAATCTGGATCTATGGCAACCGGTGGCTGATCTGCTTTAGCAGACTTTGGTGCTTGTCCACCATTTGAGGGAGTCTCTGAATCATGTGCAGGCAACTTTTTAGGAGCTGCTTTGGCAAGCTTCAGCGACTCATCGTCACCGGCAGCAGGTTTTTTGGAAGAGATGATCGCCATAGTATCTATGCACCAGCAGGTCTCGTTATTTTAAAGCATTCTTGCATCAAATAATAAAATCAGCGGGGGCAAATTCAGTCAAAATCTACTCCAGATTGTACTGCCGCCATAAAAGTTTTCATTGCTTCTAACCGCGAAGGCATTTGAATACAGCGTACCAAAAGGTCAAGATCCAGATTGGGTAAAAGCTGACTACGCTCCACCAACTCATAACCATCAGCACCCAAATAGTAAACCTGAAGCTGCTCTTTTTCCCATAACCACACTTCAGGTATTTGGAAGCGACGGTATTTTTCCAGTTTTTTCAAGTTACCGCTGGTCAAAATCACCTCGATCGCTAAGTCTGGATTTTCTTTCTTTGTCCCTAAATAGTATGATTCATCAGGTTCAAAAGAAGTCCCTTTGGCTCTACCTCGGCGGGTAGCACTGCCCACTGGAATAAACTCTATCTCGATCGCCGTGAAATAAGCTTCCAGCAAAATAGCCAGAGATTTTTTAATCAACTCATGGGGTTCGCCAAGAGTCATAAGCTCAATTAATCCATCCAAATAAGTAATTCTTAAACCGGGCGACTCAGCCAGCAGAGCTTCTAGAGCCTCAAATTCTTCCCAGTTATAAGTTCCAGGCATTAGTAGCCTTTGCTCTAAATCATTGTCAGATTGTACTGATAAAGTAATAGCCACTCTTATAACCTCCCAAATATATGATCAGCGACTGAATGAGAATAATTATAAGGTATAACAGTATAGCCAAGACTATGATCAGCGGGGTCAAATTTATTACACCATTTTTCTTGGCAAGAATGTGACTGGAGAAGTACACTGAACACAGTCTATCTTAACCGCAAAATATCAGTTATCACGATGAAAAGAATTTTAGTATTAGTGGGCTTACCGGCCTCTGGCAAATCTACCTTTGCCAACGAATTATTATTAAAAGAACCAAGTCAATGGGTACGCAGCAACAAAGATTCCCTGCGCGAAATGGCTCATGCTTCCCACTGGAGCGGGGGCAACGAGAAATTTATCTTAAAGCTGCGAGATCAGATCATTCTGATGGCCTTGGAAGATGGCAAGCATGTGATTGTAGATGACACCAACTTTGGTAAGCATATTGACCATATCCGGGAACTAGTAAAAGGTTTAGCAGTTGTCGAGGTAAATGACAGCTTCCTGCAAGTTTCGGTGGAAGAATGTATTCGCCGCGATTTGTTACGGCCTAAATCGGTCGGTAAAGGCGTGATTTTAGAGATGTATCGCAAATATGTAGAAGTACCCACACCTCCGACAGTCTACGATTCGGCTTTGCCCGATGCCATTATTGTAGATATGGATGGCACATTATCGCTATTAAATGGCCGCAGTCCTTA
>JANNEH010000300.1:0-2816 GCA_031378405.1 Synechococcales cyanobacterium OTE_75_metabat_409 | reverse complement strand
CCTCTCCCAAGTTTGGGAGAGGGAGCAAGAGACTACGCTTGGTGCTCCGACTCCCCTTCTCCCAAGCTTGGGAGAAGGGGTTGGGGGATGAGGGCAAGTGCAATATTTCTATTATTTTGTCCCGCTTTATGTTGCTACCCGATCTGATATTGATTGCGATCGATGGTGATCGGGATTTCATTGGCATTTTCGGAAATTGATCGATTTTCATTGTTTTTGTGGGTATTCATAAAATTAATTGATTCTATTGATATTCCTTGTAATCGTGATGCCCGACATTTCGATCAATTCCCCCAGGATTCCATACGTCAAATGGATATTTTTGGTGTTCATGACATTCATAAAATTAATTATTTTATTGACATTCCTTGTGATCGTGATGCCTGCAATTTCGATCGATTCCGCCAAGATTCCATATATACATAAAAAACCGGGGTCAAATACAGGGTCAAAATCTGGGAAAACACTAAACCCCCAACTACCGCAATTCCCAAAGGACGGCGGGATTCAGAACCGGCTCCAAAACCCAGGGCGATCGGCAATGTTCCCACCAAAGCCGCCATCGTGGTCATCATGATTGGGCGAAAGCGCACCAGACAAGCCTGATAGATGGCAGCGGCTGGTTGAATATTCGATTGTTGTTGAGCAGCGATCGCAAAATCTACCATCATGATGCCGTTTTTCTTCACAATTCCCACCAACAAAATGATCCCAATGAAGGAATAAACATTTAGCTCTACATTGAAATATAATAACGTCAACAAAGCCCCGAAACCCGCTGAGGGTAAGCCAGAAAGAATAGTTATCGGGTGCAAAAAATCTTCGTAAAGAATCCCCAAAATCAAATAAATTACCAAAATTGCAATCACTAACAACAGTCCCAGACTGGGCAAAGAACTCTGGAACACCTCACTGGCTCCTTGCAAATTGGTAGTGATATTATTGGGAATACTAGCTTGCACTAATTTATCGATCAACTCATTGGCCGTGCCCAAAGATTCACCGGGAGCCAAGTTAAACGAAATAGTCGCGGCATTAGAACGCCCCGCGTGATTAATCATTAAAGGGGCGATACCCGGAGTAAGCTTCGCAAAAGCACTCAGCGGAATAGACGGCCCATTGCCAGATTTAACCGAGAGCGATAACAAAGCTTCAATGTTTTGTTGATATTGAGGCATCAACTCTAGGATCACCTGATACTGATTACTGGCACCATAGATTGTGGAAACTTGATAAGAGCTGTAGGCATTCCGTAAAGTGTTTTCCACTTGCTGAGCGGTGATGTTGTAAGCCGATGCTTGGTCTCGATCGATCTCAACTTTCACCTGAGACGTAACTTGCAAATCGCTGTTTACATCCTGAATTTGGGTTAGGTTCTTAAGTTTATCGACCAATTGCGGCACATATTTTTGCAGTGCAAGTGAATCAGAGCTTTGCAGCGCCAGTTGATAGAGTCCAGTAGTTTGTTGGGCACCAACAGGAATCGCCGGGGGATTCTGGAGAAAGACTTGAATTCCAGAAATTTTGGCTAGTTGACCACGCAGATCTTGAATGATTTCATCTGCACCACTAGAGCGTTTATCCCGAGGCTTTAGTCGAATAAATAATTTGCCCGAACTACTGGCTGCAATGGTGCCGCTACTGCCACCGATCGTCGAATTCACTGCTTCTATATGAGAATTTTGGCGAATTACTCTAACCACCTCTTGCTGATGGCGACTTAATTCGGCAAAAGAAGCATCTGGAGCTGCTTGGGTGACACCAATAATTTGGCTAGTATCTTCGCTTGGAATGAAACCTTTGGGAACTAGAGTAAACAGGCCGATCGTGGCAATAAATAACACTGCCGAAAAGATCATCGTGGTGCGATGATATTTCATCACTAGCTTCAGACTCCAATCATATAGATCTAACACCCGATCGAAGATTTCCTCGGAAGCTTGATATAAACGACTCTGTTGGCGATGGTCAATTGGCCGCAAAAAGCGACTACAGAGCATCGGGGTTAAACTGAGGGACACAAAGCCAGAGACTAAAATAGCCACCGCGATCGTCACGGCAAATTCATGAAATAGTCTTCCTAATAAACCGCCCATAAACAACATGGGAATAAACACAGCGACCAAAGAGAGAGTCATGGAAAGAATAGTGAAGCTGATTTCTTTCGAGCCATTCAAGGCAGCTTGCAGCGGACTTTCACCCATTTCTAAATGGCGCACAATGTTTTCTAACATCACGATCGCATCATCTACTACAAACCCCACCGAGAGGGTCAAAGCCATTAGGGATAAGTTATCCAAAGAAAAATGTAGCTGCTGCATTACCGCAAACGTGCCGATCAACGACACAGGCAGCGCCAAACTAGGAATAATCGTGGCGGAAACATTCCGCAGAAAAATAAAGATAACTAAAATTACTAGGCCGATCGTCAGCACCAGAGTAAACCGCACATCATCTACCGATTCCCGCACCGATTGCGCTGCATCGTAAAGCACATCGATTTTGATCGATTTGGGAATTTGCTCTCGCAGACTGGGTAACAGATTTTTGATCGTGTCTACCACCTGGACTGTATTGGTACCTGGTTGACGCTGGATGGCCAGAATAATCGCCCGTTCATCGTTATACCAACTGGCCACTCGATCGTTTTCCACACTGTCGATCACCCGCCCCAGTTGTTCTAAATAAGTCGGTGCTCCGTCTTTGTAGGCCACAATTAATTTACGATAGGCAGCGGCATCTTGGAGTTGACCATTGGTCTGCACCGTGAAGTTTTTGAATTTCCCAGACAGGCTACCGGTAGGTAAATTCACATT
>JANNEH010000296.1:0-14572 GCA_031378405.1 Synechococcales cyanobacterium OTE_75_metabat_409 | reverse complement strand
GGTGGCACGGCTGACAATTCGGCCACTGGCAGCTTTGGTGGTGGTGGGCAACTGTTCTACCATGGAGTTGAAAGTGCCGCAGGCCGAGCATTTGCCAAACCATTGGCTAGATTCCCCGCCACATTCGTTGCAAACATAAATCGATCGGGGTTGTTTAGCCATGGTTGCGCTCGTTGGGGTACCAGAGATATATTAGCAGAAATAGCCCGATGATGATAATCTTGTACTATACTAGAGCTGTTGAGTGAGATTAAACCTATGTTCGATAACTTCCGGCAACAATATCCTCAGGGCAGTATTATCAGCGATTTGGTGCAAATTCATGGCGACCAATATGTGGTTAGGGTCTCGATCGCATCAGCGGGCACAACTTTGGTAGCGACTTTAGCTGCTGATGCTAACTTGATGCTGGCAGAGAATCGCGCCACCGAGAAAGCATTGACAATTTTGGGCATCACCCAACCAGTCATCAACTCTACTGTTGTACCAGCAGTAATCAGTGCAACGATAACTTCGCTGGAGGCTCCAGCGATCGTCTCCGATGCCAAAGAAGCGGTGTTGAGCAGTGCAACAAATTCGCAGTCAGACTTAGAACCACCAGCAACCACCGAAGCTATCGAACCAGTAGTAACCGACCTTACGGTTCAACCTCTACCAGATTTACCAGCATTCTCAACAGCTCCCAGCCCAGCCAATGCAGTAATAGAAGCGCCATTTAGCGAGGAGTTTGCACCAATACCAGAAACAATTGAGTCACCAATAGAGATCTCCACCTATGCGGTGGAATTCTACGACCAGTCAAATTTCTTAGCCTCCGCAGAAGAAATCGATCCATTACTCGGCAACGGGAAACTGGACTCACCGGCTCCAACTCTACCAGAGACCATGATAGAAATTCCCGCCCCACCAGTGGAACCAATCGTAGAAACAGCTCCGGTGGCCAAGACTAGCCGAGCCAAAAAGGCCATAGCAACTCCTGAACCAGTCCCCGAGCAGCTCCCCGCAACGGTGTCAGAGCCAGCAACAGCTTTAGAACCGCTAGCAGAAACAATCCCCCTAGCCGATCCACCCCTGAGTGTGACCGATATGATTCCTCTAATTAACATGGAACTGAAGCGCTTAGGCTGGTCAAAAGAGCGCGGTCGCGACTATATGGTGTCGTTATATAACAAACGTGCCAGTGCTCTACTCAGCGATGAAGAGCTATTTGGACTATTGCAACATCTCAAAGCAGAACCCATAGTATGACGATCGAAGTAAGCCAGCTTGGCAAAAAATACGGTAGCCACCAAGCGATTTCCGATATCAGCTTCAGCGTTCAACCTGGTGAAGTAATGGGCTTATTGGGGGTTAATGGTGCTGGCAAAACCACCATTATGCGCATCTTGGCCGGTGCCTTGCGCCCCAGCAGCGGCACCGCCACTATTGCTGGTTATGACGTTCAAACCTTAGCTGCTCGCCAACAGGTAGGATATTTACCCGAAACCGTTCCCCTCTATCGAGAAATGCGGGTGCAAGACTTCTTGGAATTTGCCGCCGCGATCGGCCAAGTCCCCAGTCGGCAGCGCAAACAATCTGCCCAGCGATCGATCGAACGCTGTGGACTGCAAGAATATCAACACAGCCCCATTTACAGGCTCTCCCAAGGCTATCGCCAAAGATTGGGCATTGCCCAGGCAATCGTCCATAACCCACCAGTGATTATTTTAGATGAACCGACTAGGGGCTTAGACCCCAACCAAATCATTAGTATGCGGGGCTTAATTCAAGAACTAGCCACCGATCACACTATTTTGCTCTCTAGTCATATTTTGGCAGAGGTACAAATGACCTGTCAGCGGGTCACCATCATTCATCAGGGCCAGGTGATTGCGATCGATACCCCCGATCATCTGACCCAAATCTTAGATAAAAGCAGTAGTTACGAACTAGAATGTAGTGGTGAGGCTACTGCCATCCAAAAAATTCTGCAAGGATTACCCGCAGTTAGCATTGTTCGCATTTTACCTGCTGCCACACCTGGTCGATCACTATTAGCTATTGAGGCGATCGCTGACCAAGATATTGGTGCCGAGCTAGTAACAGCCCTAGTTGCCCAAGGCGTAGCTGTCCATGAAGTCCGTCGTCAGCGCGCCAACCTGGAAGATGTCTTTTTAGCTCTAACTAAACCAGATCAAGATTTAGGAGGGGAATAAACCTGCAAGAGCTTGCCGCTATCAGAATAAAGCTGGAGCTTAATCTCGGAAGTTTTGCTTACTGAATCCAAGGCATCACCCAAGCTTTCTACGTGTTTCCGTAGCCCAATTTGGGCATTGCGATCGGCTTCTTTATTAGCATCACTAGCCCGCTGGCGCACAATTTTGGCATATTCCGGCAAGAGAGTAACCGAAATTTTATCGATCGCTACTTTATAACTACAAACTTTAAGCTGCCCCTCGCAAATTTTTTTTAACGATTCACCGGCTTGGGCAGCTTTCTTTTCCGCCACTACCGTAACTTCAGTCTGCTTCATAGCTTTCGTATATTCGGCACCTAATGCTTCAGCTTTGGTTGCGTAAATACTATCTTTCGGAATATTTTGCAAAGTTGAAATTGCTCGATTCCAACTGGCCAAAGATTCTTCTGGCTTTTTTTCTTCAGTAGATTTTTTGGCAGATACAGCATCAGCTTGTGCTTTTTCATAAATTCCCCCATTCTTCTTTTCCTTACCCAATTTCTCATTCACCGCCACAATTTGGGGCTGATAGTCTTTCAGCAGTTTTTGTGCTTCTGGGTAGGCAGTAACATCAGGGGGAATCCCGGCAATCTGTTCGTTAAAACTAACCCAGCTTTTTTGGCTGGCCTGCCAATCTTCAAAGGTTTTGTTCTCTGCTTGTTTAGCTGTAGTGGTAGTTCCAAAAGCTTTCATATCGGCCAAAATCTTGTCAGAACTAGCTTCACTAGTAATGTTTTGATTCACCTTTTCTAGTTTCTGCTGATATTCCACCAGCTTTTGCTGTGCTAACGGATAAGCACGACTATTACTAGAGACTTTTTGCAAATCACTAATTGCTCCTTCCCAAAGTTTTTTGCTCTCTTTCCAAGCTGTTTGCGAAATAGGTTGTTTAGTGGTTTTATGAGAAGCTCGATCGGCTTTTTTCATCCCTTCAACAGTGATATCTAACATCGCCGCTTGATCCTCATATTTTTTTAGATCTGCTTGGGCTTTGCCATGAGAACTAGACCAAAAAGGTATCGATTTGAACTGGGCAAGACTGCGATGGATATCGTTTTGGGCATCTAAAATTTGCTTGCCAGTAGCTTCCCCATTAATTACGCCGAAAGATTTTTCGGCCAAAGTCTGGGATTGCTGAAGTTGTGGACAGGCACCCATGACACAGGGCTGGCTCAAACCATAGCCACCAGCACCTAATAGACCGGTAGTAACCCCACCCGCTAAGAGTAATCCTTTCAGACGAGATTTGGGTTTCTCGATTTTGGAGTAAGCAAAGGAATTTTCAATGTCGCTAGCAAAAGCCACCGCCTCATCGGCAAAACTATCAGAGGCCGTTCCTGAACTCGGTTCAGGCTTAGATTCTACGCTAGGTTGCCGCAAGAAAGAACTATCATCATCTGACTCTACAAAATTAGCTGCGTTAACTTCCGCAGCAGAAGAGGCTGTACTCAGAGCCAATCGATCCAGAATTTCCTTAGCACGATTTACCTCCGGGTCAGCGACATCCGATTGATCAATCAATTGATCGCTCGGTTGATTAGTCGGCTCATCTGCTGACCCAGTGGTTGAGGTCAAAAAATCGGTGTGGATCGAAGAATCTGGCTCGACCACCAGCGAGGCCAAGGAAGGGTTGCTATCAATAGGCTGAACAGATGAAGAAACCGGGGGATTCAGCTCTGCTGCACTGGTATCTTCCCGCTCATGTAATTCAGTGATATCGATCGAAGGCGCAGCTTCCCCTGGCAAAGCATCTCTAATAGAGGGATAAATAGTAAAGTTCTCGGTACTATAGGGTTTTTTGTCCCCAGCTTTGCGCAGGTAGAGCTTGACAGGCAACTGCCGATCGGGCTGCTCGGCTTGGAGGGTTTTTTCCAAGACCCGAAAAGTTTCTTGGGTATCAATGACAACTTCTTGAGCGTGCTGAGCCAACACCCAGAGCACGCCATCCTTAAAAACGCACTGCACCTGGAAGGGCAAGACCCTACCCATGTGGGCATGGAGCTGGTCTCGGAGTGAACATTCCAGTACTTTCAGATCGTCCAGCATGGTCAAACTTGGTATAAATAGTGGCGAGTGGCACAGCAACCTAAGCTGTAGGACTAGATTTTAGCAGATTCAGGCCAAAATGTTGGGGGCAATGCCGAACCATCGGCAGCCTCTAACACAAAGCCCGCGTCGGCAATCATTTGCCAGTCGGTCTGGGCGGCTTGGCCAGGAGTGGTGAGGTAATCACCCACAAAAATTGAGTTGGCCACATACAAGCCCAGGGGCTGAAGAGAACGCAGTTGCACTTCACGGCCTCCGGCAATCCGAATTTCTTGGCTGGGCAACAGTAATCGGAACAAACAAAGAATCCGCAAACAACGTTGGGGAGTAAGCTGGGTAAAGTCGCCAAAGAGGGTGCCTGGAATGGAAATTAAGAAATTTAGGGGCACACTAGTCACATCCAATTCCCGCAGAGCAAAGGCCAAACTAACAATGTCCTGGTCTGTTTCACCCATGCCAAAGATGCCCCCAGAACAGGTGGTAATGCCAGCGGCTTTGACATTTTTGACTGTGGTCAAGCGATCGAGATAGGTATGAGTAGTACAGATCTCACTGTGGTGTTCGGCGGCGGTGTTGAGGTTGTGGTTAACTCGATCAACTCCGGCCTCGGCTAAGCGCTGGGTTTGGTCTGCCGAAAGTAAGCCCAGGGTAGTGCAAACCTTCATATCATGGCGAGACTTAACTGCCCGAATGGCCGAGAGAATGCGTTCAAAGGTAGGTTCGTTGGGCGATCGGCCAGAAATAGCCATACAGAAGGTGGCGGCTTGGTAGCTGGCAGCTCGATCGGCGGCGGCTAAAATTTTCTCTTCGGCTAGCAGGGGATACTTTTCAATTTCGGCGGTGGAAATTTTGGACTGAGAGCAATAATGACAGTCTTCAGGACAAAGTCCACTCTGAGCATTCAGCAAAAAGTGCAAGCGCACGCGGTTGTTCCAATGGTGGCGACGCACTCTGTAAGCAGCGGCTACTTGCTCTAAGATTTCGCTATCTGGTGCCTGGAGCACGGCCAGAGCCGTAGCTTGATCCATTGCCTCTCCGATTAATGCTCGATCGGCTAGTGTTTGCCAGTTGGGGGTAGTGGCGATTGAGGCAGCGTTCATACAGTCCAGCACTTTGCAAAGAATATCGAGGGATCATCCTACCATATAGGTTTGCTTTGTGAAATTAAAAATATAAATCAATTTATCCCGCCTTACTGGCAATCGATCGCCCCATGGCTGTTGGGGCGGTCGGGTTTTTATTTTTTGCTGGTTGAAATAAAAATGGATGGTGGATAAACCCGCCCCTACGTTGGTCGGGTTCCCTACCGGCAACTTCATCCTTTCTTCATATTTTCGATCGCTTTCTCAGCCTGTTTAACCACTGGTAGCTTAGTATCACTAGATGTAATCATTTTTTTGCTGTCAGCAGCGCCACTTTGGACTTCATTCAGCGATCCTTTGGAGCGCTCAACAATAGTTTTTAGTGAGTTTGCCGGAGAGTCGATCGCTTTCTCGGCCTTCTTTTCAATTTCGTTTAGCTGGACAGTTCCTTTGGTCACAGGACTTTTAGCAGATGAGGAGCTTGTCATTGAGGAAGTATTTTTTGTGGGCACACTGTCACTACAGCCACTGCTGAACAGGAGCACAGCCGAAAGTAAGACAGATAGTAGTACTTTGACAGGGTTTAGATGAGATAGTAATGCCGAAATGTATTTCATATCAAATTCTCTGAATTAATAAACAACAATGGAGTTTGGTTGCGCGAATAATACTTATGTATTTCTGCGAAACAGTAACCCAGAAAGAACAATTGCAATGATTGCTCCCAGTACTGAAACGAATACTCCGGTAATATTTAAGCCAGGAGCTGCTAATTGCAAATTGCCACTTTGAATGAAAGTATGCAATGTGCCACCGATAAAGGCTCCTAGAACGCCCAAGAGCATTGTCGAAACCCATCCGCCACCTTGCTGGCCAGGAACAATTGCTTTAGCGATTGCTCCTGCAAGTAAGCCTAAAACTATCCAAGCGATGATGTTCATAACGAGTCCTTCACGACTTAAATGACACTAACAACTTACCAGCCAAAGCTTTGGATCTCTCTCTCCCAAATGGATGACTCTTGGTTTCATAATGAGCATCAATAGACAGAGCAAAGTTATAGAGTATACATATAGTTTAAGATGCCAAGCAAAATTAATTTTGCTTGGCATCTTGGTATTAACGACACTTTATCTAATTCTGGCTATGAATCACATTTTCCAACATTTCTATGGAATTACTACAGCTTTAACCATGACGCTGTTAACACCTTTGATCTCCATGGCGAGGGGCTTGATTTTGTCGAGCTGCTCCTGGGTTTTAACTGTCCCGGAGACTGTTACTTGGGCATTATTAGCAACAATGGTGAGCTTGCCATTGGGGATGTTGGCTTCTAGTTTACTCCGGACTTCGCTAGCTAAGTCTCCTTCTGTTCGCTTTTGAGGATCACCTGCTACATTATTGCGCTGTTCTCGTGCTCGGATATCTGCATTGAGCTGTTTCTTACGAGTGTCACTTTGGGCATCGTCTTTGGTCGCTTGATCATTTTTTGTGGAAACCGGAGCATTACTCTCTGAGGAAACCACAGCACTGTTCCCAGTGGAACTAGGAGCATCAGATGATGTTTTGGCTTCGTTGCAGGCAGAGATACTACCCACTAACAAAAGGTTAAGCAGTAAGGGTAGGCTGGAGCTTATTTTAGCGATCTTGATCATATTGTGTTTCTCAACTATAGCTTTTATTGACTATTAAGTTTTCAAAGGGGGCGGTTAGCAGACGTTACTGGTTTCAAAGTGTTACTAGATAAATCGTAAACATGCCATTGATGAATGTGATGATTAGTAAAAACTGACTCAGCCATGGCTATATCTGCTGTTGTTCCTTCAACCATGACTAGATAATGACCTTCGGAAACCTGATCGCTGTAGATCTGTGCTCGATCGGCAGAAAATCCCATTCCGGTTAGCCCGCCAGCCAAGCTACCAGCAGCCGCACCGATCGCTGTACCAGAAATTGCGGTAGCAATTGCTGTTGCAGCAGCGCCAGCTAGCATCACTGGACCAACACCAGGAATAGCAACGGCTCCTAATCCAACTAAGAGACCAGTTATTCCGCCTAAAGCGCTGCCTGCTGCTGCTCCTGTTTGAGTTGCTGTACCAGTGTCGTTTCTTTCGGCGTTGAGATTACCCATACCAGCTATTGTGCTGTTGGTATGAACTCCGGTAGATTCTGCATGACGATTAATATCTCGTCCGATCAGCGAAACTTGGTGCATCAAAAATCCACTTTTTTTCAACTCTCTTAAGGCATTTTCTGCTACTTCATAGCTCGTGAAAGTACCGATTGCGCGTTGTTCTAACATCATTGTTTGTTCCTCAAGATTTTATATTACTGTGGTGGAATTCTTTAGATACACTGTCATTTATCCAGTAACTTATCTATCCAGTAACTCGGGTTCATCGGTTTCTTGCTCCTGCACGTCGCCAGGAGTTTCGTAGTACATTTCTGGCTCAATGCCAAAATTGTCTACCAGTCCTTCTTTATCGACCGTAAAGCCACCAGTAGTATCGAGGCTTTCCGATCCGGGGGGGCGCTCGGCAAGATGTTTGAAGTTATCGCCTTCACGTTCTTTGCGAGCGAATGTTTCTGCTGGAATGATATTCGCATCGTATCCATCAGGAGTAGGTGAGTCATATAGTTCACCTTCTTGTTGTTCTGGTAAATCTGTTGTTTCTAGCTCATCAGTTTCTGCTTCATTAGTCGGGGGTACAGTTGATTGAGATGCTGGGGTAGTCATTAGGTTCTTCCTCATAATTCCAAAGGCTTTGTTGGTAAACGTTTTCGTTCTTCATGAACTACCACAAGCATATTGGACTTAATCAAAAAAGACATCTGCCGATCGGGGTAAATAGATTAGTGACTATTAAATATCTTCTCTTTCGATCGATAGAGAAACAAATTCCTGATCATAATGAGGAGATTGAGTCCCGAGGAACCTGTCCCAAAAAGTAAAATATAGTCCGTAATGCAGAGCATATTGACGGTGATGAATGGCATGATGGGCTGCTCCAGTAAACCAACGACCACACCAATGGTGGGGGAAGTTCAGTGGCAACCGATCAAGTCCCAAATGGTTTACCACCGCCCATACTGTCATAGTACTTAGCACTGCAATGACAGTAATAAAGTGGAGTGGTATTAAAAAAATCAGCCCTACTAAGAGTGCTGCTTGGGCGATCGCCTCTGGCGGATCGAAAGCAAAAGATGTCCAGGGTGTGGGCTGGTGCGATTTATGATGTCCTTGGTGCCACCAGCGAAAAAGTTGGGGATGATGAAATAGCCGGTGTAAAAAATAAAAGTAAGTATCTTGCAAGACAATCATAATGATATAGCTAACACCCAGATACCAGATAGGATATTGGTTGATGTCTGTGTATAAGCGAGTAGCGCCTGATTGATATGCTGTAATCACTGCGGCGGCGCTGAGTGCAAATATGATTGAGGAAAGTATAGAGAGCTTGATATCTCGCTGGATTGAAGGCCAGAGATGCTGGTTTTTTTTGGGGTCTGTGGAAGCTGCTGAGTTGAGATCATTATCTGAAGCAGATAAGCCAAGGGTGCCATACAAAAACCAATGCGTCGCTCCTGCCAAAATGAGATATCTGGCCAAGATAATACCAAAGAAGGCCAATCCATAAAATGTGAACGAGTGATTGGTCAATTTGGCCTTCCCTGGTATGAAAATGTAGTTATTTGAAAGTATATCGGTTAGTAGAGAGCCGATTTCCCAGCACTGGGTGCTCGCATTTCGTCGATCGAGAGCTGTGGAGTCTCGGTATAAACTGAATCTAATAAAAGATCCAGGATACCAGCCGATCTAGCACTATCGATCGCCTTGTGGGTAATCAGTTCGCCTACATTCAAAATTACTTCATCATTGAGATCGAGAATAACACGAGTAGTAGGGCGACCTAAAGCTCCTTTAATTCTTTTCTCATCAATTGCCTGAGTGCTGCGCTCCTGTAAATCACTGGCGGTTTCTTTGACCTTCTCCCAGAGTTGCGTTGCACCTTCTTGGATTTGCTCACCAGCAATGGCGGTTGTAGTCTTGATTTGGTTACCAGTGCTTTTAGCTAAAGTATTTGCTCTAGATTGAGCTGCTCCTGATGTAGAAAGACCCACTGCATCTAGTAGGGCTGATTCTTGATGAGTATTTTTAGCTCTATTGATCACTTGAGTCGTAACAATTTGCCCTTGAGCAACCACGATGTAACCCTCTGGGGTATAAATTGCTTGCTGTGCCCGTCTTCCCTCAGTTTGCTCGACAGTCAAGCTAGCAACTGTTGTATCTAGGCGATCGCCTAGTGGCTTGGTTAGAGTGCCGCCAGCCGATCGATACAGTTCATCAAGTATCCCTAAATGCTCAGCAGCATCACATATTCCAGAAGTAATCACGCTACCTTCTGCTACCAATTGGCCACCATCAGGAGCTTCAACTGCTTTCTGAGCCACTTTATTGACTACGAATGCTTTTTGGGCTGCTGGATCGACGATGGTATCAGTTACCGTGGAGCTTACTACTCGTCCGGCTTCTTGTAACTTTTCACCGGCTACTTGGGCAGTTTCCTGGAACTTTTCACCTGCGACCTGAGCTGTTTCTTGTAACTTTTCACCAGCTACTTGGGCAGTTTCCTGGATTTTCTCACTGGCGTTCTGCATGGCAGCTTTTAAACCCCCAACTTGTTCTTCCATTAAGTCTGCTGTTTCGGCAGGCACGAAAGCTACATCTTCACCAATTTTTAGAGTTTGGGGTGCAGGGACAAAAGATCGGCCTGAGTAGGCATCGGCAAACATACCACCAGAAGCCTCATAGCCTTCCACAGCACCAGTTGTTTCATCAAAATAGAAGTCAATTAAGGTGCCCAAGTCACGACCATCGGTGGTCATGATCCGGGTGCCATTTAAAATATTGTTGTTTTCCAAAATCTTGCGAATAGCGTCATTGTCACTAGCAAGAGAAATCGCTTCTTTAGATTGAATGATGACAGCATCAACTCCAATAGCTTTGACTAGGTTTAGCGGCAAAACTTTGGCGTTGCTAAACCAGCCACCCTCATCAATTAGAAAACCTAATAGGCAGTTATCATATTGGTCAAAAATCAGATCTACAATAGTCTCAATTTTTTCACCAGAATCGTAGGCGACAACCGGCTTGCCAACAATGTCTTTTCCCTTGCGCATGATCGTTATGTTCCTTTGATGTAGAGATAGGTTAGTTTGTATAGCAAATGTAGTGATAGCTAGCGAATGATCGGTGCTTTCTCGATCGTTTCTTGGGGAGCTATGATAATTTGAGCCGGTTCTTTACCAAAGCCTGGAATGACATTGATAACCCCGGAATATTCTAATGCGACAGCGCCAGTGAGTATTGTCAGAAAGGCGATCCCGAAATATGCAGGTGTTTTAGAAGGTTTTCCTAGTAGTCGTGGCATAAAGGCTCGTAGTGATTTCAGTATATTGTTAGTGACGGTGACGTAAGTTTGATCTCGCGTCTGTCTATCGAGCATTCCAACGGGTTTTATGATCTGGTATTCGATTGCTATCGTTGTAAAAGGCCATGGCGTGAGAGTGAGGGGTTTCATCAGAAATTCTTGATTTTGGCAGTAACTCCATTGCTATATTAGCGATTCTGTTGTTACCCTGAACCTCTGGAGTATTGTCAATATCGCCGCTGTGCAATATTGCCGCGACATCTTCACGAGAATAGCCGTGATCTAAAATTTTATTGATTTCGCAAGCAATTCTTTTAACTGCTTTGCTTAAAGAGAATTCTTGTTCGGTGGGTGTCGTAGGGGTGAAGGAGTTAGTAAAGCTCTGTGCTACTTTATTTCTTTTGACTGACTTAGCAAAAGTAATTTTCTTAGTCATAATATTTTATGGCGTTAATTTTGTTTTTGTTTAGCTAGTCGAGGCTTGGCAGGGGCTGCCAAGTTCTCGCTAGCTCAAAGCCAAAAGGGAGTAACTAAGTTACTTCTTAAGTTCATCTTTGGCATGTTCAATTCCGTCATGCACTTTAGCTGCTACTTTTTTGGCAGCATCAGTGATGCCGTCCTTAGCATCTTCTATGCCATCACGGACTTTGGCTACTACCTGTTCGGCTTTGCCTGCATTTTCGGTTTTTGAATCGCCAGTGACTGCACCTACGACTTCTTGGCCTTTACCCTTAATGTTTTGAACTGCTGCTTTGGCGCGATCTTCAGTACTCATGATATGTTCCTATAGTGCTTGTAAATTTTACAGGTGAACTGTTGTTATGATATGGTGCTTCCCACGTTGATTGTATCTATGGAAAGCCATATTTGACTCTCTGTCGATCGGTAGAGTAAATCAGCAAAGAGCTTCTAGAATATCTACTGATGGAGAGAGAGTCTTGATCAGTATTGGTAGCCAAGGCCAAGAGTGACATTAGTAGGATATTCTGATTTGAAGGGAATTGTCACACTACCTTTGAGTGCAAATTGATCACTGATTGAGTAGTCGGCTCCACCGATCGCATAGCCAGAAATATTAGCTCCGTTATTCAAGTTGTCTCCGGTATTTACGTTAAAACCAGCACCGACATAAGGTTCTAGTCCGCGATCGCTACCAGAAGTACTAAAGTCATAAGTGGCCGCAGCGCCCAAGGCTACTCCACCAGTGGGAAACCGGACGTTGGGGCGAAGGGAGAATTCTGGAGAAATCGGGAATCTAGAGTCTATCCCCAAGACGGTGGCGTTGCCGCCGAAAGACAGAGAAGGGCCAATTTGTATTGGTCTGAATCGTGCTGGAGCGGGTTGTGCTTGTGCTGAACTAGCAAGGCTGACAGCCGTAATGCTCAGAGCTGCGATGGTGATTAGTTTCATTTTCATGGTGTTATATGTAAGTTCTGTTGTGCAGAAGCACTTGTAGTTTCAACACCTTAATAGTATCTGAATCACCCAAAAATCCTGTCTACTAAAAGAGCTATTTCTTACTCTGTCGATCGATACAGTTTCTTAGTAAAAGTTAACTATGTATTATCTCTATTGATAGAGAAGCTAATAATTAGTTAGTAAGCGCCATAGAAAATCACTCATTTGTTATCTGTTTTAGTCGCTATAGTAAAAAGTCTAATTAAGACTTGAGATCTCACTTGTCTATTCCTGAGCTGCCTCGCTGTAAAGCCCGTTGGTAGGCAGGACGGTCATGGATGCGTTGTAAGAAATCCATCAGCTTTGGATGATTGGCATCTAAGCTCGCCCGGTCAGCAGCAGCCTCTAGCGGAAAGCTCATTTGAATATCGGCTGCGGTAAAATTACTGCCAACAAACCAATCACTATTTGCTAATTCTGACTCTAGATAATTCAAATGCAGAGTGATCTGAGGTGTGATATACGAGTTTTTAATGCTTTGTGAAATTGCCTGGACGATCGGACGAACTAAGAATGGCGATCGCTTGACAAGTTCGCTAAAAGTTAAATTTAGTAGTAGCGGAGGCATTAATGAGCCTTCAGCATAGTGCAACCAGTATATATAGCGTAAATGCTCTGGTGTTCCATTTTGGGGCGATAGTCTGCCTTCGCCATAGCGATCTATTAAGTATTCAATAATAGCGCCAGACTCTGCCAATGTAAGGGTGTCATCGGTAATAACTGGTGACTTTCCGAGGGGATGTACTGCACGCAGTGATCCTGGAGCCAGCATTGTTTGTGGATCACGCTGGTAGCGCTTGATTTTGTACTCAAGGCCAAGTTCTTCTAGTAACCAGAGTATTCGTTGCGATCGAGAGTTGTTGAGGTGATGAACTGTAATCATAGATCACGAGATTCTTGGTGTAGATTTATTTGGTGACTGCGGATGCCGAATGAACTTTTAGGTCGGTGACTGCTGGGCCATGTAGTAATCCGCCATCACAGCCAAAGCGCGAGCCATGACAAGGACAGTCCCAGCTTTTTTCGGCATTATTCCAAGCTAAGATGCAGCCCAGATGTGGGCATACAGCAGAGACTGTATGAATGGCTCCCTGTTCGTCTCGGTAAGCCGCAATTTTTTCACCATCGATCGTCACCAATTGCCCTTCGCCTTTTTCCACCTGTGCCAGCTCAGACATGCCTAATCCTTTAAATCGATCGCCGACCCAATGCATTCCCACACTGATAGTCTGCTTAATGCCCTCTGAAGTTACAAATGGCGTGATCCGAGTAGCGTCATATAAGTCTGCCCAGGGGTTTGTAATACCTAAAATCATTTCTGACAACAGCATTCCTGAGAGCGTGCCGTTGGTCATGCCCCATAGACTAAACCCTGTGGCTACATAGATATTTGGGGTGGCGGGGGTAAGATTGCCAATATAGGGTAATTTGTCGAACGACACCATATCTTGAGTTGACCAGCGATAATCAAAGGTGTCTATGCCAAAATGTGATCTGGCAAAATCTTCTACCTTCTGGTATTGTCCCTCGGTGTTAGTGACTTCACCCACTTTGTGGCCGCCGCCACCGACTAACAGCAACACTGCATTTTCGTCAGGGCTGTCTCGATCGGGAGTAGTCCGAATAGAAAAGTATTCTTCACCACTACCAATAAACATTCCTTCTGGCGCTCGATCAGGGTCAATCCGGGCACCGACAATGTAGGAGCGTTGCGGATAAGTCTTAGCAAAAAAAAGTCCACTATCTAGAATGGGTAAATGGGTTGTAATCACTACTTCTTGAGCAGTAATCACACTTCGATCGGTCATCACCTGGCAATAAGTCTTGGCTGATTCAACATTTGATACTCTGGTATCTTCAAACACATGGCTACCATCGCCTTGAATGCATTGGGCAAGATGCAGTAAATATTTGCGGGGGTGAAATTGAGCTTGGTTGTCGAATCGAACAGCTCCAGTAACTGGAAAGGGAAGAGGAGTCTCCTGGACAAAATTGGCAGGTAGACCTAGTTCTAAAGCTGCGGTTACTTCTTCTTGGATTTTTATCAATCCATGTGCCGATTGAGCAAAGGTGTAGGCGCTTCTGCGGCTAAAATCGCAGTCGATGTTTTCTTCTGTCACAAAGTTAGCAACCCGTTCTAGGGCTGCCTGGTTGGATTCAGCATAGATTCGGGCTTTATCTATGCCTAAATTCTGAAGTAGATCGGCGTAAATCAACTGGTGGAGAGATGTGACTTTGGCAGTAGTATGTCCACTGACTCCCTCAGCTATTTTTCTGGCATCAATGACTGCAACGGTTTTACCAGCTTTTTTGAGCAGCATTGCCGTAGTCAACCCAGC
>JANNEH010000224.1:0-6371 GCA_031378405.1 Synechococcales cyanobacterium OTE_75_metabat_409 | reverse complement strand
GGTTGATCAGTCGATTTCTCCCATCGATCTAAAGCAATCATTTCTGAAATAAGTTGGGTAAAACCATAGTCCAAATCTTCTCGCTTAGCTTCTATCACTAATAATTCTGTTTTGCTGCGGAGAAAATAATCCAGAATACCCTGAAGCTGTTCAGTGACTTTAATTGGATATTCTATTTTCAGCTCGGCTTGGGTCTGCCTCACTACTTCCAAAACCACTGGCGCAACCAAGATTTCTCGGCGAGAGGTTTCGTTGGCAAGGTTGACATAGGGCATTACCGATTCAATGTAGGTGCGGATGGTTTCGATCGTGCTCAGCTCTCCCGGATATTGGGGAAGCTGGAGCCGTTTACGTTCAAAGCTGTACCCAAACTCAGCCGCTAATTCATCAGCATCGATTTTTAGATCAAATATTTTGCTGAAGGTATAAGATTGATTTTCGTTTAAAAGTCTAGTCATATCATGCTTGCTCTGCTGCATCCAAGTTTTTCTACTGTATGCGATTTTGGAGTTGTTTGACAATCAGGTGGTAATGGAGTATTCGATCAAAAAACTGTTGGAGTCGATCGAGCTAGATACGATATAATGCCTTCATAAAATATTGTTGCCATATTTAGGTTTAATTGATTTGGGTGCAAAGATTTATAACAGAACTGGAGCACACGATGGCTTTCACTAATTACAAAAGTATTGCTGATGTCTTAAAGAGTTTTCCCTTAAGTTATCAAGAAAAAGATTTTGTACAAAATGTTAAATTTGAATGTGATGAATACTTTGTTTCTCGATTGAATACAGTAGTTCAAGAAGGCATTGTTTTTAATTCGGAATATGCGATCTGTGAAAATATCATTTGTCCAATTTTGACTGAGGTTTGGCGGACTTACATCCAGATTTTTTTGATTTGGAGCCATCAACCGCTAAACTATGACGAAAATTTATCGGGTGTGCCAGACTATGTTGTGGCACAGCGTTCTCCTCGGGGAAAAGTAGTATTAGAAAAACCCTATGTGATTTTAGTAGAAGCCAAAAAGGACAACTTTGAAGAGGGTTGGGGGCAATGCTTAGCCGAGATGCTGGCGGCACAAAAAATCAATGATGATCTGACAAAAAGGCTGTTTGGGGTGGTTTCTAACGGTAAGCTGTGGGAGTTTGGGGTTTTGGAAGCCGCGATGTTTACCAAAAATCGCAAATATTATGTTTTGGAGAACCTTGAAGAGCTGATGGGTGCAGTAAATTTTTTGTTTGCACAAAGTGCTGCTCAATTGGTATCAACAGCAGTAAATCCACCAACGTAGGGGCGGGTTTATCCACCATCCATTTTTATTTCAACCCGTAAAAAATAAAAATCCGACCACCCCAGCAGCCATGGGGCGATCGGTTGCCGGTAGGGCCGGATTAGCAAGTGAATCGTATTGGGACACCATTGAATCATACAATGTTGTCATTTGTACCATGCTATTTATTTGCTTGTAAATCAGTCAAGGAATTGATCGAGGTATTATAAATACGCCACTTACCATTGGTCTTTTTGAGCAAGTTGGTAGTAGTCATTTGGCTATCTTTAAAACCGCCACCGCTGATTTTTTTCACAGTGGCCACCATTTCCACCACAGCTTCCTGTTTATTAATTGACAGCACCTTCACTGATTTAATTGTATATTTCAAGGTGTATTCTTTGAATAACTGAGCCGTTTCTTGCTTAGTTTGATTATACTGAGGAGCCTTGGGATCGAGCGTAGCTAGGTAGTCATTTAAGTTCTTGCGATTCAATGCATCTAAGTGACGCTTAAACAAATTAGAGAAAGTTTGTTTGTCTTGGCTAGTAATTGGAGTTACTGTTTTTCGATCATTAGCAGTTGCTACTGATGGTGCCTGTGGCATACTCACTCTTTCATTAGAAAGGATTAGCCATCGACCACCAACTTTCTCAAAAGTGACGAGTACTGAATACTGCTGATTTTCATTGCGTTCAGAATTCGGAGTATTTGCCAAAGGCGACCCTTTTGATAGATCCACTTTATAAGTAACTAAGGCCACAACTTTGCCGTTATTAGTACCAACTCGGATATCTTCGGGGCTAAACTTAGTGCCAAATGCCTTCATGACTGACAGTCCGGCCTCGGCATTCTGCTCTAAATCAGTATAGGTACTAACGCTACCATTAGAATTTTGTGATTGATATTTTTTGGAGTAATGACTCAGAAACTTTTTAGCATTACCAGCATTCACTGCCTTCATTAGTTCCATGATCTCTTTTTTGATGCTGGCTTGATCGGCTATGGATAAAGACTTTCCAGCTATTAACAAGTTGGGAGAAGAAATAGTTGATAGTCGATTAATATTACTAGTAGCTGCCTTCACACCCAAAGGGAGCGGTAAAACGATCGCAGCCGTAAGGCAAGATAGAAAGATTTTTTTTAACATGATCAAGATCGGTAGTTGCAGTGACAGAGAACATCGCCACACCCAACATAACTAGCTCGATAGCAAAAGGAGATCCGTGGTTTTACGTAAATTGCGATCACTAATCTGATAATTTCATATTAAGTTCTGTAGAATTACGGTAGTCAAGTACTCGATCGAGCTTAACTTAGAAATATTCCCCCATCTTTAATACAGTCCATGGCCGACCTTACCACCGAGCAGTACCAGCAAAAAATGCAGCGTCGCCAAGAAGTCCAGGCCGAACGGATCAACCAAGCGATCGCCGAAAAAGGTTTAGTAATTGTCAATACCGGCAACGGCAAAGGCAAAACCACCGCCGCACTGGGCATGGTCTTGAGATCTCTGGGTCATGGCTATCGGGTGGCAATTATTCAATACATCAAAGGCGCTTGGGAACCAGCCGAGAAAAACGTACTGTCCAAATTTGCCGACCAGCTAGAGTTCCACGCCATGGGCGAAGGCTTTACCTGGGATACCCAAGACCGCGATCGAGACATTCAAATGGCGCAAGCAGCCTGGGCAAAATCTTTAGCATATATTTTAGACTCTAGCTACCGCACCGTTTTACTCGATGAAGTCAACGTCGCCCTGAAGCTGGGCTATCTTCAAATCGATGAAGTATTGGCCGGACTGCGCCAAAAACCGGCCAATACTCATGTGATCCTCACCGGACGCGGTGCCCCACCAGAGCTAATCGAACACGCCGACTTGGTTACAGAAATGCAACCACTCAAGCATCCTTTCCGAGAGCAAGGCATCAAAGCCCAACCCGGCATCGAATTCTAAAACATTTGATTAATTACCGCCCAACTGCATCCATAAATAGGCAAACTCCAGACCTAACAACGTCGCCCGCTGCTCATTGTCGGCTGCGCCCCCATGACCACCTTCGATATTCTCGAAATACAACACCGGATGTCCTTGCTCCTGCATCTTTGCCACCATCTTCCGAGCATGAGCAGGATGGACTCGATCGTCCTTGGTAGAAGTATTGAAAAATACCTGCGGATACTTGACCCCCTTCTTCACATTTTGGTAGGGGCTGTAGCGACTAATGTAATCCCATTCTGCTGGCTGATCTGGATCGCCATACTCTGCCACCCAAGAATTACCCGCCAACAATCGGTGATAACGGCGCATATCTAGTAGTGGTACTTGACAGACCACTGCATTAAACAACTCTGGCCGCTGCACAAAAGTTGCCCCAACTAACAGTCCACCATTGCTGCCACCCATGATGCCCAGTCGCCGAGGAGTGGTGATTTTGCGGGTAATTAAATCTTCTGCGATCGCAATAAAATCGTCGTAACTCTTTTGTTTATTAGCTTTCACTGCGGCCTGATGCCAAGCTGGTCCATATTCTCCTCCACCACGAATATTCGCCAAAACAAATACACCGCCCTTACGGAGCCAATTATTCCCCCAAGAACCACTATACCAAGGCTGCTCATTTACCTGAAAACCACCATAACCATACAGCAAAGTAGGATTAGAACCATCAGTTTTTACCCCTGCCGGTGAAACCACAAAATAAGGAACCCTTGTGCCATCTTTACTCAGAGCAAAAAACTGCTCTACCTTCATGCCTTTACTATCAAAGCGCTGCGGAAGCTGCTTCAGTAACTGCCGCTCATTGCTGCCTGCCCGACCAAGAATCAAACTATCTGGGGTCAAGAAATCTTTGTAGTTAATAAGATATCGATCAGCCAGTGGGTCGTTAGGTAAATAAGGGTCAAACAGTCCATCAATGTAGATGGTGCCATTCTGAGGAATATCGATCGATCTGCTGGCATCTAACCCACCCTGTTTGCGAGGAAGCTTATACTCCACCAAGCGACTTTTGACATTATCCAATAGGTTTAAAACTATGTACTCTTTAGTGAAATTAAAATCTACTAAACTAGTGCTAGTCGTAGGTGTAAACAATACCCTAAACTCTCGCCGCCCAGCCAGATAATCAGCATAGTTAGCCAGCAGTAGCGAACCAGCCTTGTAAGTTTTGCCAGCTACTTGCCAATCACTGCGTAGACTAATGGTGACCCATTGCATAAACGGCGAAAATCTGGCATCACTGGGTTTATCGATCTTAATTTGCTGACCATTTTGCAGCGTAAACATTTCATTCTGATAAAAATCAATGCTGCGGTTAAACATGATGCGCTCATAACCCGGTACTCGACTAACCCAGGCCGAAGCCGAAACATCACTTTCTTTGACCTCAAAGACCGTGACTGCTGTAGCTAAAGGAGCACCGCGCCGCCATTCTTTAATTACTCGGGGGTAACCCGATCGAGTCATGCTACCAGCACCAAAGTCTGTGCCCACATAGAGAGTGTTTTCATCTTTCCAAGCTAGGTCAGACTTGGCTTCTGGTAAACTAAAACCCCCAGCAATAAATTTTTTAGTACCCAGATCGAACTCCCGCACTACACTAGCATCTGAGCCACCCCTGGCCAGCGATACCAAACAACGCTGGTACTGGGGGGCAAAACAATCAGCCCCTCCCCAAGTCCAACTTTCTTTTTCAGCCTTACCCAGAGCATCTATATCTAAAACAGTTTCCCAGACTGGATAAGGCTTCTGGTATTCGGTGATAGTTGTGCGCCGCCACAAACCGCGCTGATTCTGCTCATCAGTCCACAGGTTATAAACAAAATTGCCAATACGACTAAAGTAGGGAATTTTATCTTTGCTGTTTAAGAGTTCTAGAGTTTTTTGGCGACTTGACTCAAATTCAGGACGAGCTTTGAGCCGCTTAGTAGAGATAGCATTTTGCTTTTTCACCCAATCGATCGAGCGACTACCGGCAATATCTTCTAACCAACTATAGGAATCAGCAGTTGCATTAGTCATAGTTTCAACCGGTTTGGAAGCAGAGTTCTGCGCTAGGACATGAGATGACAGGAACAGATTGCTCAATAGCTGAGCAAACAGCAATGATCGACCGATCGATATTTTCATATGGGATGCTCCAATAAGCCAAAACCCTGTTGGTGAACAGGGTTTTGGTAGAATATCACAGATACTATTATCTAGCCGCGAATCGATCGCTTGCTGAACCGATCTTGGTAAAACTGGCGGCAAGACTGCAATAGATTCATTTCTTGCTGACCAATCCGTGACACCGATCGATATTCAGCTCCAGTGGCTGGTTCACCAGATTCTAGACCGATCGCATAGGGACTAGTTGTACTGTCGTAACCATCGATTAAAGTTACATCTAGTTGCTCTGGACTTACTTGACCAGAAAAGCAGCTATACTCTGAATTCGCTAAAAACACCGCACCGATAACTTTGCCGCCCTGGTTTTCAAAAACTACATACTCGCGACCATACTCACCGGGTTGATTAGATTCCCCGTATAAGTAAGTACCATTAGCCAAAGACCTGCTATTGGTAGCCACCGAAGAATCCTTCGGAGACATCTGCACTACTGGCAATGGATGAGCTGAGAGGGGCTTAGCTTCAGCTAGGGGAGTGAAACCGCTGGTCAAAACAGCACTAATTAGTAGACCGGTTAAGCAGACTTTAGTAGCTGAAAAACAAAACCGAACGACCTGATGGAGCAACATAGCTTTACGCCTGAGACGAATTATTTAATAAAAGAAGGTTCATTGGAAGCCGAATATTCGGTACCTACTATAAGAGTATACCTGAATCTGGCTATCACCTTTATAACTTAACTTTCCGTAAAATCAAGTACTTTTCCGTATAAAAATCAAAAAATCCGGAGCAGTTAGGTTAAAACCTTTGGGTTCCGGATTTTTTGATGAGAATTTAGCTGGCTACATAGTCTTGGAAATCTCGGTGACGGCGACGGAGTTGAGAGAGGGCTTGGTGTTCAAGCTGACGGACTCTTTCCCGACTGAGATTGAGAATTTGACCAACCTTGGCCAAAGACATTTCTGGCTCACCATCCAAGCCAAA
>JANNEH010000217.1:0-10927 GCA_031378405.1 Synechococcales cyanobacterium OTE_75_metabat_409 | reverse complement strand
TTATCAAGATGTTAAAACTGCTTCTGTACCCACAAACGGACTACGTGCCAGTAGTCGATCGGTCGTAGCACGCACCTCTAATCCAGACATTTGATAATTCCGGGCTTGTTGCCAAAGGCTTTGGGCAGTTTGTTGTTGCTGCTCAAGAGTCAGGCTAAACCACAAATTACCGACAATTATCGTTGCCAATTTTCGATCGGCATCCAACTCCAAATTAACGATTAGTCCAGCGGGATAGAGACTGGCCAAACTTTGCGATCGATTTTTCACTGCCTCCACCAAAGCCGCTTCTGGGCTAATAACGGGTTTCACCGGAACTGGTTGAACAACTGGGGCTGGAGTAGTCACCACTACCGAGGTAGAACGTGGCCAAAAGTTAATTACAGCCCAAGCTACGGTCATAGCCAAGAACAAGGCACCAGCAATTACTAAAATTTGACGCAAGTTTTCGCGACCTAATGATGGTAGTTGCCAAGATTTTTTGGTTGGGGGTGTTTCATTGGCTGAGACTTGTTCGATGTAAATTCTGGGAGGGCGATTCGGCCAAGCCGACGCTATGAGATCGAATGGGGAAGATATTTTGGCATATAGAGATTTGATGGGAGCCAGCAATCGATTGGGCAAACTAGCTTTGGTTGGTGCCTTAGTTTTGTATTTGATATTTTTAGGGCGTTGAATATCCATGTCGATCGCGACATTTGCGCCTTTGGCAACTGCTTCGGCTTTATTTTCTGCTGCGGGAGTCGGTGCCGCATTCGGATCTTTGGTTTTGTACTTGATATTTTTGGGTCGAGGAATACTAACTTCGATTGGGCGGGCAGATTCGCCTGCTGATTTTTCTTCGACCGGACGAGGTGGAACGGGGGGAATTGTGTCTGATGGAGGACTCGAAGGCTGTTCAGCAGTCTCTTCAGTAATTTTGGGCATTGCAGGGTTGATCGTAGAAGGCGGCGGTGGTGGAGGTGCTGGGGTAGGAATATTGTCCACTGCGGGTTTAGGGTAAGTTTGGGGGGCAATAAAAGCCGGTTGAGGGGCTTCTACAAAGTCATCATCCCAATTACTTTCTTCGCTTTCATCCCAGATGGTTGGTTCGGGCACGACTTGGATAAATTCTGATGGGGTGGCATCCGAGGTGGTTTTCCTAGACCGGGAAGTTGGTGGTGCTGGAGTTTTTTTGTCGAACATACCCTGCAAGAACTTCCCGGTGCGCGATTTAATGACCGGAGTATTTTCTGAGGTATTATCATCGATCGACATAAAAAACTCCCTGGATAATTCACACTAGATAGTTCACACTGTGCCTAATACTTTAAGAGACTTGTCTGGCCCATCGCTGCAATGTTAAGTTATATCAACAGATATTGGCAGTTCTTGAAACCTTATGCAACTCACCTGGCTAGACAGCAACTCCTGGCTCATCGAACTAGGCAGTAAGAATATTTTATTAGACCCTTGGCTGGTGGGAAATCTCACCTTTGGTAATCTGCCCTGGCTGTTTCAGGGTACCAAGACTGTCGATCGACCAATTCCCAGCAATATCGACCTCATTCTGCTCTCACAAGGGCTACCCGACCATGCCCATCTTCCTACATTGGAAGTGTTAGATCGATCGATTCCAGTGGTGGCTTCTCCCAGTGCGGCTAAAGTCGTAAAAAGCTTGGGCTACCGACAGATTACTGCTCTTGCTCCGGGTGAAACCCATAATTTTGCCGGGGTCAGCATCAAAGCAGTGCCCGGATCGCCAGTGGGGCCAACTGCGATCGAAAACGGCTATATTTTGCGGGCTGGCAGCAGCAGTATATATTATGAACCCCACGGATATCATTCACCGGTTTTAGCCGCAGAACAGCCGATCGATGTGGTCATTACACCACTGATTGACCTCAAACTACCTTTACTCGGTGCTGTAATTAAAGGTCAAGCCAGCGCCCTAGCCCTGTGTGAACTCCTCCAACCCAAGTTTATTGTGCCCACAGCGGCGGGTGGCGATGTGAAATTTGCGGGTTTACTAATGTCGATACTCCAAGCCGAGGGCACAGTTGCCGAGTTCCAAGATTTGTTAAAAACCAAGTCTTTGGGCACCGAGGCGATCGAACCCCAACCATGGCAGCCTTTTAGCTTAGAACTGTCAGTTTTGTAACATAAATCAGATTTTTATTACAATTATGTGAATTCTGGTCAATCGTGGGGAACTCTTTTAAATGAAGGATACTCTTAGTGATAGCTTATGACCAGCGCAAACTTAAACATTACTTTTGCTGGTTCTGACTCAGCCCAGAAACTAGTCATTCAGCACTCGGCTGTAATGGAATCTAGCATTGCCATCGTTGAAAATAATGACTCTGTTTGCACCCTTGCCGATCAAGCAATTTATCTTCAAGAACAGGATCGAAAAGAATATGCCCTGAGAGCGATCGTGGAAGGGACAGCGGGTAAAACTGGTGCCGATTTTTACCAAACTTGTACCAAGTATCTAGCAGAAATATTTGAGGTGCGCTATACTTTCTTGACCAAGCTGCTGGATAACTCTCTCACCAAGTCACAGATGATCTCACTCTGGACTGGTGGAGAACTGATTGCACCTTACGAAATGGAATTGGCCGGGACTCCTTGCCTCTCAACTTATCAAAACTCCTGGGGAATTTTCCCTACAAACCTGCAAGCCCTGTTCCCGACAGCTACGGCTCTGGCTAGTTTACAGGGCGAAAGTTATATCAGCGTAGTAATCCGAGACTTTGAGGGAAACAGCATCGGCAATTTGGGAATTATTGATACCAAGCCTTTGCCTGCCGATACTTCCACCATCCAGTTTATTCTCCAGCTCTTTGCTAGCCGGGTGGCTGCCGAGATGAAACGTCAAACTGATGAAGATGAATCTCGCCGAATTAATTACCACTTAGAATTAGCCAACCAAGAACTACTGCGTGTCACCCAGCGCAAAGATGATTTTTTGGCCACCATGAGTCACGAATTGCGCACGCCACTCAATGCCATTCTGGGGATGTCTGAGGCGCTGCAAGAAGAAGTCTTTGGCCCGCTCAATGAGCGTCAAATTAAGTCCCTGCGCACAATCAAACGCAGTGGGCGGCATTTGCTGTCACTAATTACCGATATTTTAGATGTCTCAAAAATTGAAGCTGGTAAACTAGATTTAGATATTACGACCACGGTTGTGCGAGATCTGTGTAACTCTAGCTTGGTCTTTATCAAACAACAAGCCTTCGATAAACAGATTCAACTAGATCTACAGCTACCACCAGCAGTTGGCAACATTGCTGTAGATGAACGACGGATGCGTCAGGTGCTGATTAATTTGCTCAGTAATGCAGTCAAGTTCACCCCAGATGGTGGTCGAATTACTCTTAGCGTAACTCGCCAAGAGAGAGAAGACACTGAAGATGATATTGGCTGGATCGATTTTGCAGTTACCGATACCGGCATGGGCATTGACAATGCCGACCAAGGCAAACTATTTCAACCGTTTGTACAATTAGATAGTAGTCTCAACCGTCGTCATGCTGGCACCGGATTGGGTCTGGCATTGGTGAAGCAAATCGTTGAACTGCACGGCGGCAAAATTCATCTCCAGAGTAAACTCAATCATGGCAGTTGTTTTACGGTGCGTTTACCAGCGAAATGCTTGCTTTCCGATCAAGAAACTTGTTCTCTGGTGCCATTTGACGCTCTAGCTTCCTATCCCCTCCCGGCTGATCGAGTCGATCGAGTAGTCACTACAGCGGCGCTAATTTTGTTGGCGGAAGACAACGAAGCTAATATCAGTACCTTTACTAGCTATTTGACTGCCAAGGGTTATCGCTTAATTCTGGCAGAAAATGGTCAAGAGGCGGTTAATCTGGCCAAAAGCGAACGACCTGATCTAATTTTGATGGATATTCAAATGCCCACCATGGACGGACTAGAAGCGATCACTGCGATTCGGCAAGATCCGCAGCTAGCAAAAACTCCGATCATTGCTCTGACTGCCCTAGTGATGGCTGGCGATCGAGATCGCTGTTTGGCTATTGGAGCCAACGATTATCTGGCTAAGCCGGTACAACTGAGGCAGCTCAATCTGAAGATTCAAGAATTATTAGGCTAGGCAAAATAGTAATAAATATGTCATTTAGCCCACCACCGCTAGGAGTACCTCAGAAACCCCCCCCAAGTAATTCTGGGCGCAAAATTGCGTTGGGGTTTGGGATATTATTTTTGGTTATAAACGGGATCGCTGTACACTCTCTGTCTGAAGCCGTAACCATAGAACAAATACTTCCACAATTTTTTGCTCCCACCCCAGGGACTGATCAAGGAGTAAATTCTCAGTCTAATCACAGAAATACTGGCTCGACTCATCAGACGAGAACCTCTTTCCAGCTTTTTATATTATTAACCTTAGCTGAGATTTGCATTGGTATTTTGGTTTTAGGGCTGACATTTTATATAATGTGGCGAGAGTTAGCTCAACGAAAAGCTAACGAACAGATCCAGTCTCAAGAGCGAGATTTTATGGCGGCTGTTTTAGATACATCTGACGCTCTAGTCGTTGTGCTCGATCAGCAGGGTAGAATTGTGCGTTTTAACCGTCGTTGCGAGCAGATTAGTGGCTATAGTTTCGCTGAAGTGCAAAACAAAGTTTTTTGGGAAACGTTACTGTGCCATGAAGATGTGGTATTTGTGAAAGAATTGCTACTAAAAATGTTGCCAGACCAAAAAACTTCCCGTCGTCAGGAAACCTATTGGGTAACTAGTACTGGAACACGCCGCTTAATTTCTTGGTTCAATACCGTTTTACAGTCTTCAGATAAATCAATCGAATATACTTTAATTACTGGCCTAGATATTACCGAAATCCGCCAAACAGAACTAGATCTGAAAGAACAGCAACAGTACTATAAATCGATTATTAATAATGCTCGCGAAGTCATTTATCAAACTGATGTTGATGGAAATTTGACTTTTCTCAGTCCATCTTGGCAAAATGTAACTGGCTTTGAAATTTCAGACAGCCTAGGGAAAAATTTATTTGATTTTGTAGAACCCAGTGAAAACCAATATGAATTTGATAGTCAAGCCAGTAGTATCACTCATCTGCAAACAGAAAATAGCAACTATCAAACCATGCGTTATCTCACCCGGAAAGGTGATTTTCGCTGGATGGAAGTTACCAGTTATAAAATTACTAATTCTGATAATCAGGTAATCGGTACTTCTGGATTATTAAATGATGTTACTGATCAAAAAAGAATAGAAAGATATCGCACCGCCCAATATGCGGTCACCCATATATTAGCAGAAGCAGATACCTTGAAAAACGCTGCTGCCGGAGTACTACGATCACTTTGCAAAATTTTGGAATGGGATGTAGGGCATTTGTGGTCAGTAGATATGGAGGCAGATAAACTGCAATTTATTGCTGCTTGGCAACAACCAACTTTGCAGGTTGAAGAAATGAATGCAATTGCTCAATCTTTAGATGTTTATGCTGGAAAGAGTTTAGCTGGCAAAATCTGGCAACAGGGTAAACCGATTTGGGTCAAAGGTCTAGAAATTGACTCTAATTGTTTACTAGCTAAGGCGGCCAGTGAAGCTGGCCTGACTCAGGCGATGGGTTTTCCGATCTTGAATGATCAGCAAGTGCTAGGGGTCGTGACTATTTTTAATCGCGCAGTGCAAATTCCCGATGACAACTTAGTACATTTACTGACGGCGATCGGCTTTCAGCTCAACCAGTTTATTGAGCGCAAAAAAACTGAGATTGAGATTCAAAGATACAATTCTCATAATCAACTTTTAACTGCAATCACATTACGAATACGCCAATCTTTAGACTTGGAAGATATTCTTAATACTACAGTTGTCGAAGTACGAAAATTTTTGGCAGTCGATCGAGTGTTGATTTATCAGTTTCATCCTGACTGGTCTGGCTCAGTGGTAGTTGAATCGGTATTGCCCCAATGGACTGCCGCCTTGGGTGCAGATATCCAAGATACTTGTTTTATGGCCGGACATTTTATGGCAGGACAGGGGCAAAAATATCAAAAAGGCAGTATTCAAGTCGTCGATGATGTGGAGTCAGCTAATTTGACCGATTGCCACAGGGAATTACTCCGTAGATATCAAGTTAAAGCCCATTTGATAGTACCACTGTTGCAGAATGACCAGCTTTGGGGTTTACTCATTGCCCATCATTGTACTGCGCCTCGTCATTGGCAGGCATTTGAACTCGATTTATTGTATCCGTTGGCCGACCAAGTGGGGATTGCCCTAGCTCAATCTGACCTGCTCACTCAGACTACGAAGCAAAGTCATAAGTTAACTCAGCAAAACCGTGCCCTCGATCAGTCCCGCAAGGCGGCAGAAATGGCTAGGAAAGAAGCTGAAAAAGCGGCCTCTTTAAAAACAGCTTTTTTGGCTACCATGAGTCACGAAATTCGGACACCGATGAATGCTGTAATTGGGATGACTGGACTGTTGTTGGAAACTAGATTAAATCCCCAACAACGAGACTTTGTAGAAACAGTCCGCAGCAGTGGTGATGCCTTACTCACTTTAATCAACGAAATATTAGATTTCTCTAAATTAGAAGCCGGTGAAGTTGAAATAGAAATATTAGATTTTGACTTGGTTAACTGTACTGAAGATGTGGTCGGAATGTTGGCACCAGCAGCTAATGTCAAAAACTTAGAAATTGCCGTACTGAGACCACCTAATGTGCCCACTCGCTTGCGAGGAGATGTCACGCGACTACGGCAAATTTTGATCAACTTGGTGGGCAATGGTATTAAGTTCACAAGTATGGGTGAGGTAATAATTCGTATTGCTCTCATGTCTGAAACCGACTCTACAGCAGATATTCTGTTTTCAATTGACGATACTGGTATTGGAATTCCCACCGATGCCCAGGAAAAATTATTTGCGCCTTTTGTTCAGGTGGATGCTTCTACCACCCGTAAATATGGTGGCACCGGTTTGGGCTTATCAATTTGCAAGCAATTAGTTGAATTAATGGGGGGACAAATTGGGGTTGATAGTACTGCTGGTAAAGGTTCACAATTTTGGTTTACAATTACTTTTGAAAAACAGCTTCAGCCGGTGATCAATTCACCACAACAAGATTTACGAGTGAATTTAGATGGCATTAAATTACTGGTAGTAGATGACAACGAAACAAATCGGCAAATTGTGCGTTATCAAACAGCGAACTGGGGCGTAGTTGTGGATGAAGCTGCTAGTGGTGCAGCAGCTTTAGTTCTTTTACATCAAGCCGTAGCAGTGGGTAATCCTTACAAGATTGCTGTTTTAGACATGCAAATGCCCGCCATGAATGGGGAGATGCTTGGTCATCAAATTAAAACTGATCCAATACTGGCTGACACAATTTTGGTCATGCTCACATCATTGGCCAGAACCAGAACTCAGCAACAAATTCGTCAGATGGGTTTTGCTGCTTATTTAACTAAGCCAGTTAAACAATCACGGTTATTAGATTGTCTAATGCAAGTAATTAATTGGGGCGATGGTCTAGATACTTTTGCCCTTTCCACTTTTCCTCAAGATAGTTCATTCGGGTCTTTAAGCGACCAGTTAGGCCAAATTAAAATTTTGCTGACTGAAGATAGTGCTGCTAATCAGAAGGTAGCCTTATATCAACTAAAAAATCTAAATTACGAAGCTGATATGGCAGCAAATGGTCAAGAGGCAGTAGATTTAATGTGTCAAATAGATTACGACCTGATTTTAATGGACTGTCAAATGCCAGTTATGGATGGCTACATGGCCACTCGGACTATTCGCCAATCTAAAAGCATCAAAAAACAGCCAGTGATTATTGCCATGACCGCCAATGCTATGGCCGAAGATCGCCAACGCTGTTTTGATGCTGGGATGGATGACTATTTGAGTAAACCAGTGAGAAAAGAAGAGCTGGCCGAAAAATTATCCCATTGGCACAAAATATTGATGGCTGTTCCCTGTCCTGTTTCGGGAGATACTACAGATCCAATAACAGTAGTAAGTACTGTCGTTGAAGAACCAACCTCTGTCTCCGCAGATTTAGTGCTTAACGAGTCTGTGCTAGATCAGTTGGTCGATGAAGAATATTTACAACAATTGTTTGGTCATGACGAATCTAGTAAGTTAGAAGTTATCCAAATTTTGCTCGATACATTACCAGCACGCTTACAGAATTTACGCAGCGCTATTACCACCGGAGACTGCTCCAGAGTAGAACGAGAGGCACATTACATTAAAGGTTCTAGTGCCGGAGCGGGGGTAATCAGCCTATCTCGGCCAGCAGCTCGGATCGAACAAACTGCCCGCAGTCAAGAGTTGATTGGTGTAGAAGGGTATCTTTGGGAAGTTGAGCAAAAGTTTCATCAGCTTCAAATTTGGCTACAAGCCAGATTAAACTAGTCGTAAATTGAATTAGTCGTACATTGGGTCAAAATGCTTGATTAGCAATAGACAATTTCGCTGATCTGCCGATCGAGTATAACTAAGATCATCGCACAGACGTTGAATAAGATACAAACCACGCCCGCCAACTTGATCTGGGTCAATGGTTGCGGCAGTGGTGGCAAGTTGCTGTTTTAAATCGAAAGCTGGCCCTTGATCCCAAATCCGCATTTCTAAAATGTCAGTAAATACTTCCACCTCAATTAAAATTGGGGTGTTTGGATCTAGACCCTGGTGAGCATGACGAATGGCGTTGGTCAAGCCTTCTGCCAGAGCTGTTTGGCAACGAATCCAAATATTTCCCGGAATTAGTACTGGGTAGTTCTCATTGAACCAGGTCAGGACGGCGGGTAAAACATTTAAATCTGTTTTAACTTGCAGCGAAAATTTATTATTCACGTTATTACAAAGCTACAAAATTGTACTGTACGGTTTTGGCTCAAAGCCTGCTTAAGTCTATATTGCCCTAAATTTGGCGATCTTTAGCCAAATTTGGATACTGTCTTCCATTGATGGGTAGACTGAGAGAAGATTTCTTCAATAAACGACATGGCTCCCATTCTGATCATTGATGACGATCTGGTAATTCAAACTGTCTTGAAACGAACACTTCAAGAGCAAAGCTATGAAGTAATCACAGCGTGCAGTGGTGAAGAAGGGTTGTTTAAGGCACAGACCGTTCACCCCTCTTTAATTATCTGCGATTGGTTGATGGATGGCATGGATGGCCTAGAGGTTTGTCGGCAGGTCAAGGCCAGCACAGAATTGTCTACCACTTTTTTTATCTTGCTGACCTCTCGCTCCGAAATCAGAGACCGGGTGGAAGGTTTAGATGCTGGAGCTGATGACTTTTTGACTAAGCCGATCGATGTTGGGGAGTTAAAAGCTAGGGTGCGGGCTGGATTGCGTTTATATCAGTCGGCGGAAGATCTGAAGCAGTTGGCTACCGATTTGCAAATCCAAAAAAAGCAACTGGAAGCCGAATTACTAGAAGCAGCACGATACGTACAATCCTTGCTGCCGCTGCCCATTGCCGGTGATATCAGTATCGATAGCCATTTTTTGCCCTCTCACCAGTTGGGCGGAGACTGCTTTGATTATTTTTGGTTAGATGCCGATCATTTGGTAATTTATTTACTAGATGTCTCTGGCCACGGTTTGGGTGCAGCTTTACCCTCGGCGATCGTGCAGAATGCCCTGCGTTCACAATCTTTACCAGGTCTGAATTTCCATCAACCCACTAGAGTTTTACAAGTCTTAAATGACTCCTTTCAAATGAATGAGCGGAATTCTCGTTACTTTACTATGTGGTATGGAATCTACCATCGTCAGACCAGAATTTTGACTTATGCCAGTGCTGGACATCCCGCAGCACTACTAAGAGCCGCAGATCGATCGATCCCAGTGAAGTTTTTAAAAACACGCGGTTCTCCAGTCGGAATATTTGCCGACTCAGTTTTTATTGAAGATACTTGTCATATTGAAACTGGTAGTAGTTTGTATATTTTTAGTGACGGTATTTATGAATTTATGACAGTCCATGGCAACATGGGAGATTTCCAAATACTAGTAGCAAACATTACTAATATGCAAAGTTCTTCAACTACACAAGAAATTTTAAAATTCATCCAAAGCACTAGTCAATCTGGCTGCTTTGATGATGATTGCTCATTAGTACAAGTTAAGTTTAATCGTTGAAATAAAAGCCGCAACGAAAGAACAGGTCAACGAATCGAAATTCTGTTTAGTAGCCAGAGTATACCCCTGAATACTCGCCAAGCCCCGCGCATCAGTCACCATCACCTGAGCATTCCCCACCACCGGGCTATTCCAAGTAATCAACCCAGTGACCGCATCAATAATCATTCCTGCCGGTGCAGCCGTCAAAGCATAACTCAACACTCCATTCTCAGGATCTTTACCCACCCTCTGGATGCTGCGCCAATATATAGCGCAGCTCATCATTTTCCGGATCTTTGCCCTCCACCACATAACTATATAACTCCCCGATCGCCGCTTTAGTAGGAGGCACAGAACTGATCGCAGGCGGCGTATCTACCCCATTTACCTCCATCACAAACTGCTGCACGCTAGCCGCCCCCAGACTATCTGTCAACCTGACCGCCACAGCATGTTCCCCCACCTGTGTAGCCAACGGCTGCCATCTTAGCACCCCTGTCCGCCCATCAATCACCATCCCCACCGGAGCTTGATCCAAACTCCACGCCACCAAGTCACCATCTTGATCTATAGCAATCCTAAATCAAAATTCGATTCATGGTACAATTATATTTAACGTTCAATCATACAGGAGTAGATAATGTATAACTTTTTGCTAGAGGGGAAGGTAAAAGATGAAGAAATTTCCAGCCTAGAATCATTTATTAAAAGTGACGTAGATGCTAGAGAACTCAAGAGAGCTGTAGCCGTCAAAATGGCTATCGAAGGACATTCTCATAAATTAATATCACAA
>JANNEH010000178.1:0-7838 GCA_031378405.1 Synechococcales cyanobacterium OTE_75_metabat_409 | reverse complement strand
CAAGGAAAACATTGAGGTTGATCTGCAAAACATTCTGCAAGGTCTGTACGATCGAGCTGGCTATGAATATCGCATCGATTACCAGCAGCTAGTTCCCCCACCTGCTCTCAGTCCAGAAAACCAAGCTTGGATTGCCCAACTATTAGCCCGATCGGCCACTCCAGAAAGAATCCCATAGAACCCAGCAGCAATCTGGCTTAGCACCGCAATCCTAACTTTGAATTGCTGAGAACCCAGAAAATAATCGTACCTTAGTACCATTATTAGATATCATAGATGCTGACTGAAAATTACAGGAACTTCATAACCATGACCAAGTATGTGATGTGGGGCAGCTACTGCCCAGACGTGCTCGAAAAACGTGCCCCCCACCGCCAAGATCATCTCGACGGTCTAGAGCAGCAGAAAACCAATGGCATCTTGGTTACTATTGGTCCGACCAAAGACCTCACCAAAGTCTTCGCCATTTACGAAGCCCCCAGCATCGAAACCGTCAAAACCCTAGTAGAGAATGATCTCTACTGGCAACATCAGATCTGGACAGAGTATGAAGTCAAAGAGTGGATTCAAGCCATTTGAACCTTGACCATAACCATGCTTTGGGGATTCTGTCCAGATCCAAAAAAAATCTAGCAGAAATTGATCGAATTCAAAAAAATACTGCTAAGATAATACCCATGTACTTAGCCCCATGTACTTAGCAAGTCCACAGCAAATCATTTTTCTGTCCAGAAAAAGTTATCGACAAGATTTCCGGCCTGCTACTCTGCATCGAGCAATTATCTTAGATTATCACTTCCGCTATCGAGGAATCCATGGCAACCACGACCAACACTGACCGCGACAAAGCACTGAACCTAGTTTTAAGTCAAATCGAGAAATCCTTCGGCAAAGGGGCGATCGTCCGGTTGGGCGACTCTGCCCACATGAAAATCGAAACTATTTCTAGCGGTGCCCTGACCCTAGATATCGCCCTAGGTGGTGGCTTACCCCGAGGCCGAATCATTGAAATTTATGGGCCAGAAAGCTCCGGTAAAACCACCTTGGCTTTACACGCGATCGCCGAAATTCAAAAAGCTGGTGGAGTCGCCGCTTTTGTGGATGCCGAACATGCTCTTGATCCCAGCTACTCGGCAGTTTTGGGGGTAGATATCGACAACCTGTTAGTATCCCAGCCAGATTCTGGTGAAGTCGCCCTCGAAATTGTAGATCAACTAGTGCGCTCCTCGGCAGTAGATATTGTGGTGATCGACTCAGTAGCAGCTTTGGTGCCTCGGGCAGAAATTGACGGCGATATGGGTGACTCGCATATGGGTCTACAAGCTCGCCTGATGAGCCAAGCCATGCGCAAAATTACTGGCAACATTGCCAAGTCTGGCTGCACCGTAATTTTCTTGAACCAGCTTCGCCAGAAAATCGGTGTTACCTACGGTAGCCCCGAAACCACCACTGGTGGTACGGCGCTCAAATTCTATGCTTCTGTACGGCTGGATATTCGCCGCATTCAAACTCTGAAAAGAGCCAACGAAGGAGAATACGGCATTCGCGCCAAAGTCAAAGTGGCCAAAAACAAAGTAGCACCTCCTTTCCGGATTGCCGAGTTCGATATTATCTTTGGCAAAGGCATTTCCACGATCGGCTGTATCGTAGATCTGGCCGAAGAAATGAGCATTATCAATCGGCGAGGAGCCTGGTATAGCTTCAATGGCGACAACATTGGCCAGGGTCGCGACAACACTATCAAGTATGTCGAAGATAAGCCCGAGTTTGCGGCTCAGTTACAACAGATGGTCTGGGATAAACTGAACGACGGCGTGGCTGTTTCGGCCAATTCCCTCAAAGCAGCAGAAGTAGAGAGTGAAGAGGAAGAAGAAGACGAAGAGGCATAGAAGCGGAGAGAGTTAGCTCGGTTTCTCTAGCCGACAACTGGGCTGCTGCAAGTTAAAAACTCCTTGGGTAAAGCAGCCCGGTAATCGATCGACCAACTGCCCATAGTTGTAACTAATTGTGGGCTGAGGTTTACCTTTTTTACTAATTTCGCAGGGGTTATCGAGAGTACAGAGCTGCGATCGTCGTCCACCAGTGCCACCCCCAGTATTCACAATTCCTACCACTTTGCCTGCGGCTAGCATCGGTGAGCCAGACATGCCACCCACCAAGCTACAACGGTGACGAATCGCTTGATTCCATTCATATTTGCCTTCCTTGACCCGCACAGTTTCACCCACACTACAACTCACCCGATGCAAGTAATGACGGGTGGCCGGAATGGACTCACCTGGTATGCCCACTACATCAATCTTTGTCCCAGTGGCTGCGGGTTTCGGCATGATTTTCAAGGGCGTAATACCAGTATCTATCAGTTCTTGTTGCGAGATCGACAGCTCTAGCAACGCCAGATCGTTGTTTTTCATTGTGGCGTAGAGCACCCGCTTAACGGTGTAAGTACTGCGACCTCGATCGACCTGAGCAAAATAACCCGGAGTATAGGTCAACACTGCTGGCGATCGCCCATAGCTGCGCAGGGTGCGATCCACCACAATCTCGTTCGGATTCAGCAAGTTCTCTAGCAGATCGATACAATGGGCATTGGTCATCACATAGGCTGGTGCCTGTGGATTTGGTTGCGGCTGAATAAAAAAACCGGTGCAACTGGAAAAATCTCGAATTTTGATTAGACCAATGCCATTGTAAGCCCGGCTATTGTGGCTACTTAATAATTGCCAATTCACGTTATCGGGATCTAAATTTATTTCAGATAGTGGCTGGCCCTGTCGATCGAATACCGCAGCGGCTACTGGTAGAATTATTTGGGTACAGAGGCTTAAAAGCGATAGGCTGGTGCTGAGAAGTAACTTAAACAAATTTCGATTCTCCTATTGGAGACGCTCCGCGAACGCTTTCCTATTGTGTTGATTGATACCAAAGATTTCAAGGCTGCATAACAAACCAGCTACATTGTAACATTTGGCAATTCAGATACCAAGATCGCGTCCATTACCCAAAAGTTGTTTGCTCCATGCTGCCTCGGCAGTAGTGAGTGGTGGAGAGAGAGCGGTCTGATAGTCTATGACCAAATCGAACCCGGCTCGATCGAATAACTCGGCAAAAATCCGCTGAAGTTCCACGATCGGCTCTGCGCTGTGACCATCTAGAGGTAAGGGGAAAGATGGCAGTGGTTCCACTAAACCAAAGGAATAGAGATCTGCTTGGGGGCGGCGATCCCCCCGTGCTATCAACACATAATATTGACCAGCCGCTAGATCTAGACCCAGGGCAAAATGTTTACCCCTGCGCAACAGGTCTACTTCTATGAAATTGGTGGTACTACTCAGTACTTGCTGTCGCTTGCGTTCGTAGGCAATCCGGCCTTCCCCAGTTCGCTTATTCTTGGGTGACAAGATTTCAATGACTGTTACGACTTTACCACTGGCGACTTCCCGGACTTCTAAATAACTTTCTCGGACTTCTTCTGGCAGCGGTAGCAAGACAGAAATGGGCTGGCTGCTGGGTAATGCCAAGGTAGCAATGGCTGACTCCGGAGAAGATTGCCGCGTCACGGTTACATCGGGGATGCCCACGAGCTTTTGTTCATCAATGCTGCTTAGGTATACGCGCTGTTCAATGGCTACCCGATAATGAGGCCGCAATTGCGGTGACAAATCATCGGCGATCGCCACCATCATCCGGTTGTGGAATTCTGACCAGAACGCAGGAGATTCTAGGTAGGGGTTCATGCCAGGAAATGGAGAAGCCATGATGTTTATTAAGCAACTGACTATATTTTAATCAATGATTCGTTTTCGATGACCGTAAGATATACTATATCTCAGTTAAAAAGAAACGGTTTGACAGTAACAATCATACGCTCTAATTCGATTTTATTGTGTTTAAGGAGATCATGACTCCATAATTTATCTGTATTATCAGAGCAGTCAGTTGCCAGAGCTTCTCCAATTTCTTCAAAGCCTTTTTTGATATCACTCTTGAGCTGCTCTGGTTCAGACAGTACTCCAAGAACAAATACTCTATCCTTTAAATCAGATGGAATCTTTGCACTCACAAAATCCAATCGGCCTTCTTGTTCATCAAAATCAATTAATAACACGATCATCCTCTCTGGATATAATCGCATTTTGGATACATGATCATCCGTAAATTTATCCACTACTGTCATCCATCCCCGAGCAAATGGTAAAACCTGAATCAATCGTTCATTAAGATTAGGATTAAGCAAGAAGCCATTTGCTATCTCTGAATTAGCGCTATCTTCAGGCAACACCAGAATATGTGGTCGATAATTATTAACACTCATAACTCCATATCACCAAGCACCAAGTTATCAATTAAATCACCAGCGATCGATAGCTCACTAAGTGGCCTAATCAAAGTTGGCTCCAAATGACTTTTGCGATCAAGAACAAAAGTATTTTCACTGGAAAACTTACGGATTGCTGCCTCATTATGTGAAGTCACTAAGATCTGACCACTAACCTTAAATGAGCGGCGCAAAGACATCACAAAATGTCCAACTTCTGACAAAGAAAGGTGGTTATCAGGCTCATCCCAAAAGCAAAAAAGTGGTCCATAATACTTATTAGAAGCTAAAACAACAGCGCAAAGAAAAAAGCACTTCTCACCATCAGATAAATCTTTGAAGTCAATATTTATGTGCTTATTATTTTTTTCAAACCCGACTAACATGTTTTTGGAATCTTTGCCAATCAATTCATTCCGAATATCACTCATATCAGGCATTACTGCCTGAAGGTATTTATCAACCTCTTTATAAGCAGCAGGATACCGACTGAGCAATCCTGAAAACCACTCACCAAAGTTTGAACCATCTCGTTTTGGTTCTAAAGTTTCACCATTCGACTCACCATTCATGAGGCTGGGAATCGGAGATAAAATAACCATATGCGCCAACCAAGTTCTGAAAATATGCAGTGGGTCAGCATCTGATTGCTCTTGAATCACAGAAAGAGCAATCAGATGCCAATCTACAGAGAACAGAGCTTCACGATTTTGGATAGCAAGAGTAACTTGAGATGCTCTTCTAGAATAAATTGGCTCTCCGGCAACTAACAGATTTTCCTCAAATACTCGCAGTTCTCTAAAACCTGTTGGTAATTCTAATGCCAGAACATACTTATATAATTGACCTGCCAACAGTACTTCTATTTCAAAACGGATAGGAACTTCAGATCTTCCGGGTGAAAAATCTTTAGACTGGATCAGTTGACCAACTCTGTTAGTACCTCGACCAATGCTCTGAAGTAGCTCTAGCACAATAGCGATCGTAGATTTACCCACACCATTTCTACCAATTAAAAGGGTGGATGACATGCCCTTAAGAGATAGCTCAAAATTCTCCAGACATTTAAAATTATGTACGTACAGCCGTTGGAGCATGACAGATCCGAGTTTTGAAATTTTTCAGGCAGTTCATCTAACTAATGTACAACATCGACAAATCCTAGCTAAATTTACCTATCTAAAGCTGAGAGAAAGATGATCACTCAGATAAATCTAGCACTTGTTACAATTGATTACCGATAGAACAATCGAAGAGATCGACCTCTCCGTATCCAGCAAGATGGTGTAGACTCGACTTGCCTATAGCCACCTAGATCATGAGTGACAGCACCAAACAACGCAAAGCCGACCATATTCGGATCTGTTTAGAAGAAGACGTACAATTCCACGCCAGCAGCGGCCTCGAAAAATATCGCTTTACCCATCACTGCCTCCCCGAAATTGATTACGCCGACCTAGATATCAAAACAACATTTCTGGGCAAATCTTTAGGCGCACCACTGCTGATATCTTCCATGACCGGCGGCACCGCCCAAGCCCAGCAAATTAATCAGCGCTTAGCTACCGTCGCTCAAACCTATGGCTTGGCGATGGGAGTTGGCTCTCAGCGAGTGGCGATCGAACAAGCCCAAACCGCCCCTACTTTTCAGGTACGATCGATCGCCCCCGATATCCTACTTTTTGCCAACCTCGGAGCAGTACAACTTAACTATGGCTACGGGCTAGAGCAATGCCAACGAGCCGTAGATTTACTCCAGGCTGATGCCCTGATCTTGCACATCAACCCCCTGCAGGAATGCATTCAGCCCCAAGGAGATTTGAACTTTAGTGGCCTGCTAGCCAAAATTGCCCAGGTTTGCGCCCAACTCTCGGTGCCAGTAATTGCCAAAGAAGTCGGTAACGGCATTTCAGCAGCAATGGCCGCGCAATTAATTCAGGCTGGAGTACAGGCGATCGATGTAGCCGGGGCTGGCGGGACTTCTTGGTCGTTAGTAGAAAGTCAACGCGCCCCCAAACCATTGCTACAACAGCTTGGTCAGACCTTCGGTGATTGGGGCATTCCGACAGCGGAATGTCTGGTGGAGATCCGCAAGACACAGCAAATTCCCTTGATTGCTTCTGGGGGCTTGAGGAATGGCTTAGATGTGGCGAAGTCGATCGGTTTAGGAGCAGACTTAGCAGGCATGGCTTTGCCCTTTTTGCAGGCAGCAGATATTTCCACCGAGGCAGTGATCGATCGAGTAGAACTACTCATTGCTGAGCTACAGACCGCCATGTTTTGCACTGGTAGTCGTCAACTGACTGACCTGCGTCAACCTGGCAAACTATCTAATAATAATTAAAATGGCACAATTATTGATGACATCAGAATCGCCGAAAACCTAGATGGTGGGCAGTGCCCACCCTACAAGACCATCTCTAATGATCTCCAGTTAAATTCAACCTAAATTCAACCGCGAGAAATGGAATGGGTACAATGAAGTAAGCATCCATCACACTCAGAACTTTTCTATGCGTCCTTTTCTTAAGCAGACTCTGGCTAGTACACTCGGTAGCGTTGTAGGTTTGACCATATTTTCTGGAATATCGCTGCTGACGGTTTTGCTGGTGATTGGCGGGATCATTGCTTCGATCGAAGATAAAGGAGTCCCCACTGTCAAAGAAAAAACAATTTTAGTTTTAGACTTGGCCACCGGCATTACTGATTTCAACCCTGGTGCTACAGTAGAGCAAACTTTAACTGGTCGGGTGCGAAAAGATTTGACCGTGCATCAAGTGACCACTGCCATTCAAGCTGCGAGCAAAGACAACAAAATTGTGGCTCTTTATTTGGATGGCAGCCGCACCAAAGCCAAAGGTGGCAGCGGTTTGGCCAGTCTACGAGAAGTGCGGATGGCTTTGAATAATTTTCGGCTGAGTGGCAAACAAATTTATGCCTACGATGCAGACTTAAGTCGCCGAGATTACTACTTGGCTTCCGTGGCCAATACGATCGTGCTCAATCCGCTGGGCACAGTAGATTTGAATGGTTTCCAAACCGAGAACATGTTCTATCGTGGTGCCTTTGAGAAATACGGCATCGGAGCCGAGGTGATTCGGGTGGGCAAATACAAGTCGGCCTATGAATCTTTTTCCCTCAAAGGCTTCAGCCCCGAGTCGCGCCAAGAAAATCAGGAGCTGCTGAACACCCTATGGAATGACTTTAAAGAGACGATCGGCAGCAATCGCCAAATTCCAGCTAGCACCATCCAGCAGATCGCCGATACTCAAGGCAGTCTGTCGGCACCAGATGCCCTGAGCCAGAAGTTTATCGACAAAGTGCTCTATCCCGATCAAGTAAAGCTAGAACTGGCTAAGCTGGGGACTGCCGAAAAGAGCGGAGATTTCCGGAAAATTGGCATTAGCGACTATAGTGACATTGCTTTAGATAAAGCCAAGAGTTCCGATCGCAAAGTAGCCATACTTTACGCTCAAGGCAATATTGTCGAAGGCAGCAGTGATCCAGGCCAAATCGGGGG